>CADCPL010000317.1 GCA_902803305.1 uncultured Lachnospiraceae bacterium | reverse complement strand
CCGCCAGTACTTAAAGCCCGCTCGTCAGGCTGTTAAGGACATGGTTGCTCATAAGATCGTGAACGTTCTCGGTTCAGACGGCAAAGCTTGATAGACAGTTTTTGATATAAGGATAACGGTAAATGCCTCTTCCGCAGGGAAGGGGCATTTCTTGTATTTGACAGCTATATAGTGTATAATACATTGTCCGTATTTATGCCTAAATGAGAGACAAACAGCAAGATGAACAGACCTGCGATAGTGATAATTGCATATAACAGACCCGATGCCCTAAAGAGGCTTCTGACCTCTGTAGAGAATGCATCATATCCCGAGGGGGACAAGGTCACTCTCGTGATAAGCATCGACAAGAGTGACTCCGATTCAGTGGTCAGAGTGGCCGAGGAGTTTGAGTATACACACGGAGACAAGAAAGTCATTGCCAGGCAGCAGCGGCTGGGCCTTAGGGAGCATGTGCTTTCGTGTGGCGACCTTACGGATGAATACGGAAGCATCATAGTTCTCGAGGACGATCTGTTCGTTTCGCCGATGTTTTACGATTATGCATGTGCGGCCCTTGAATTCTCAAAGGGTGACGACAGGATAGGTTCCGTATCGTTATACAACCATCTGTTCAATGTGCACAAGAGAGAAGGCTTTCTTGCAATAGATGACGGATATGATAACTATTACCTTCAGATAGCTTCCTCATGGGGACAGGCATATACGAAGGAGATGTGGACGGGGTTCAGGAACTGGTACGAAGAAAATAAAGATGCAGAGCTTGCCGGGCCGGATATCCCCGCCAATATTTCGGGATGGTCGGAAAGATCGTGGCTGAAATACTATATCGTCTATATGATCCGGACCGGGAGATTTTCCATATATCCGAGAGTAAGTCTTACCACGAACTTCGGGGAGATGGGGACACACAGCAGCAAGCATGATACCGATCTGCAGGTCCCGATCATGAACAGCCGTATCAAAAAAGTATACAGCTTTTCCTCACCGGATGATTCAAAGGCGGTATATGACGCGTTTTTTGAACCGGCAGGTTCGTACGCGGAGGGAAAGGTCGTATTCGGCGGATCAGAGATAGCGGATAGGGGAAATAAAAAACCGCTCATCACGGATCTGTATGGCTTAAAGCCGGTTGAAGCAGTGACAGGTGGCGCATATATCCTCTCATCAAAGTCTCTGCCGTACAGAGTGATCAAAAGTTACGGAAGGCAGATGAGGCCCTTGGAAGCAAATATGATATACGATATCCCGGGCTCTGATTTTTATCTGTACTGCACAAGCGAGAAGGATGCGGCGCCTAAAACAGGTAATGAGGCACACGAACTGCTGTATGAATACAGGGGTATCTCGGTGTCAAGAATGATCTCGATGATCAAATACCGGATACGGGAAAAATTTAACGGAAACTGATATATGTGTGGAATATTCGGAGTAGTAGGTAAACCGATAGATGAATCACTTGCAAGGACCTGTACCGACAGGCTGTTTCACAGAGGCCCCGATTCGGGAAAGGTGTGGCAGCAGGGAAGTGTGACCCTCGGGCACAGAAGACTTGCGATATTCGATCTGTCCGAAAACGGTATCCAGCCGATGGAATACGCAAACGGACGGTATGTGATCGTTTATAACGGAGAGGTATATAACTTTCCCGAGATACGGGACGAACTCATAAAGCTCGGTCATTCGTTCAGAAGTGACTGTGATTCGGAAGTCATAATGGCTGCATACATGCAGTGGGGAAGCAGCTGTCTTGACAGGATGAACGGTATGTGGTCTTTTGCCATTTGGGATAATGCGGAAAAGAAACTGTTCATGTCAAGGGACCGTTTTGGCGTAAAGCCTCTGTATTATACGTTTCTTAATGAGGACAGGACAGCGATCGCGTTTGCTTCGGAAATGAAGGCTCTCATGCCGCTCATGACCGATATACGTCCCAACCGCGGTATCGTAGCGGATCCGGGCAGGATCGTTTACTATGAGAGTACCGAGGAGTGTGTACTGGAGGGAATATACAGGTTCCCAGCGGGC
Source organism: uncultured Lachnospiraceae bacterium (assembly GCA_902803305.1). Taxonomy (GTDB): domain Bacteria; phylum Bacillota; class Clostridia; order Lachnospirales; family Lachnospiraceae; genus UBA2868. The sequence continues at coordinate 1,687 of CADCPL010000317.1, read as the reverse complement.
TGCTTTGCTACCTATGACGGAAAGCTTCAGATCACAAGATTCTGGAACACTCTTGATCATCTGATGGATCTGCCGGGGTCTTATGAAGAGCAGGTCGAGATCTGCCGCGACATTTTTTTGGATGCATGCAAACTTCGCATGCGTGCAGATGTAACTATAGGGACGGCTCTTAGCGGTGGTCTTGATTCATCAGCTACCATATGTGCGATGGCTCATCTGGCAGGGTCTGATAGAGACGCCAGGATGAACAGGGATTGGCAGCATGCTTTTGTTGCTTCATTTCCCGGGACCACGCAGGATGAGACCGCTTATGCCAGGAAGGTTACAGATTTTCTCGGCATAGGATCGACTTTTGTCAAGATAGATCCTGTTGCCGCAATAGATAAACTGGGAGAATATGTGTATCTCCAGGAGGACGTATATCTGACAAGTCCGATCCCGATGATGCTTCTTTACGCATCGCTTCGCGAGAACGGAACGATAGTCACGATAGATGGACACGGAGCCGATGAGCTGTTCGGGGGATATACTTTTGATTTTGTTAAGGCGCTTGCCGATGCTCATACGAAGGAAGAAAAGGACAGCGTCATAACGGCATATATAGAGAGTTTTCCGAAGGACGGCTCCAACATGACGATGAAGCACCCCACGCCGTGGGGAGTGCGAATGGACGAAGCCAGAAGAAAGCTTGTCGATATCAAGAATGCGCACAGACAGCCGTACAAAAAGGTTAGAGCAGCTTCGGATCCGAGATACCGGAAGATGGATACACTCGGAAAACGCCTGTACGTGTCGAGCCATGAGACTATTTTGCCGACACTACTTCGCAACTATGACAGATACTCAATGGCAAGTTCGGTTGAGATCAGGATGCCTTTTATGGACCACAGGATGGTATCGTTTGGAATGAGCCTTCCGTGGACATCAAGGCTTCACGGCGGCTATTCGAAGTCAGTCATAAGGGATGCGATGGCACCTTACATGCCTGCCCAGATCGCTTACAGGCGGACGAAGATAGGTTTTAACACGCCTATCGTTGAATGGATGAAGGGACCTCTTAAGGACTATTTCCTTGATATAACGGGTTCTTCGTCGTTTGCGAATTGCGATCTTATCGATCCGTCCGCCGTCAGAGCACAGATAAAAGAAGTAATAGACGATCCCGCGGCTACGTTTGCCATGGGAGAGGCTGCTTTTATGAACCTGTACCCGTATCTGTGGGAACAGAATTTTTTGAAACATGCGTGATATGACAGTACTTAGCAGGATAAATTACATATTCAGCACGAAACAGAAGATACAATCGGTGCTTCTGTGTATCGGTCTGTTTATCGGTGCGCTGTTCGAACTTGTCGGTGTATCGCTTATAGTTCAGCTGGTAAGCATCATCGAGGATCCCGATACGATACATACCTCGGTCTGGATGCAGAAGCTCTACGATCTTACGAAGGCAGACTCGGAAAGAAAATTTTTTCTGTACGTCGTCCTGTTTCTGATCGCGATATACCTTATAAAAAACGTATATCTGATCACGATCAGCTATGTAAAGTATACGTTCATATACAATAATCAGCTGAAGCTTTCCGGAAGGCTCATTGACTGCTACCTGCGAAAGCCATACACATACCACCTGGACAAGAACTCGGCAGAGATGATAAGGTCGATCATGCTTGATTCGGAGCGCTTT
>CADCPL010000316.1 GCA_902803305.1 uncultured Lachnospiraceae bacterium | reverse complement strand
TGGCAGTCGGCAACGTCCGCTTTGACACTTGATGAGATACAACAGGCCCTTCGTGAGAATTCCGATATCAGTTTTGATATCATCGGAATGGACTGCTGTATCATGGCCAATATAGAAACCTGCCTTGTGCTTTCGCCTTTTTGTAAGTATGCACTGCTGTCTGAGGATTTTGAATCGGCTTTGGGGTGGTCGTATACTGAATGGCTGAGACTGTTCGAAGAAAATCCCGGTATATCAACACCGCTTCTTGGGAAAAAGATCGTTGACGGGATCATAAGTGCAAACGACGACGATCCTGATGAGGGTGGTTCGACAACTATCATTCTTGCAAATGAAAAAGCAGTCCCGGACCTGTTTAAAAAATGGACAGAGTATGCATACAAGAATTCCGATAAGCTTTTAAACTCAAATTACAGTAAGCTTCACAAGGCTATCGGAAGAGGTTTTTTTGAGAGCTTTTTTGATGCATGGAATGATGACGATAGTTATGTGACGATGGAAGATTTCTATGTCAGCGATATGATGTCCATCGTAGAGAGCGTCGGAGAAGAGGGGTTGCCGACAGATGCTCTTCGTAAGGCGCTTAAAGCCTGCGTGGCATATTTCGGACATACTTCGGATAAGAATGAGCTGACGGGACTTGCAGTCTCGCTTCCGTACGGCGACAGGGATGATTACGATCAGCTTGCCGGGGTTTATTCGAAATGCGGATTTGATAAGACGTACATCGACTGGCTTGAAGGGTTTGTCAGCGCCAAAGGAAGCGAAAATTATAATGATTACAGCGGATTTGAAGATTCCTGGTGCGGATGGGGAACATATGAGCAGGGTTGGAGTTCCTGCGAGGGCGACGAAGACTTTGAGGACTGGGAATACGATTACGAGGAGAAACTGTGGTACATCTATGAGGACGGTAATATCTATCTGTATGATGATGAAACAGATACGCTGTTTGTGTACGATGAATATGAAGATGAGATATACTACTACGATGAGAACGACGATGAGTGGTATCTTGCGCAAGAGTAGGGCATGAGTTGTCAGTGACTGTGAAAAAATGTTGTGCATAACATATTATTGATACATAATATTCCGGGAGGATAAGATCGACCGTGGGATTTGATTATTTTGTTTTTTATACCGAGGCGAGCTTTATCTGCGTTCTGATCCTGACAATGATACTGATCAATGATAAGTTTCATGGTACAGTGCAGGAAAAACAGTTATGGTTCAGACGCGCCGTCGTTATATTCATTCTGTATTTCATTTCGGACGCTTGCTGGGCAGCAATGCTCAGCGGACTGTTTGATCGTATACGGTTTTTTGCCGTGTTGTTCAACCTGACCAATTTCGTCCTGATGAATATGATGGGATACGGAATGTTTATGTTCATAACCGTTTCGGAAAAAATGTTCCTCACACAAAAACGACGGACCATGTGCCTGTGCGCCCTTCCGATGATCATCGCTATTCTCGTAATGGTGGTCGCTTATGTAGCGGATCCGTTGTTCTGGATCAACGAAAAACAGGAGCTGAATGCCCTGTATTATCCGATGATGATAATCCCTGCTTCCCTTTATCTTTTCGCCGGCTTCTTTCATTCCGTGATCAATGCCCACCGCTGCGAGAGCAAAGAGGAAAAGATCCGGTATTTACTGCTCGGAAGCATTCCGATGGGAGTCATGGCATTCGGAATGATCCAGGTGCTTGCTCTTGATGCACCGACATTCTGCTTCGGCTGTACCATAATGTGGCTGTGGTTCTATATACAGAATATGCAGACGATGATCTCCGTGGATGATCTGACGCGCCTTAATAACCGGAGACAGATCAACAGATATATGGACCAGTTCCAATATGATCCGGACAACAGGATCTATATCATGATGCTTGATATCGACAGGTTTAAAATGATAAATGACACATACGGCCATGCCGAAGGAGACAGGGCACTGGTCATTGTCTCGGATGCGCTCAGACAGGTATGTGAAGATATTTCATCAGCTTTTCTTGGAAGATACG
>CADCPL010000315.1 GCA_902803305.1 uncultured Lachnospiraceae bacterium | reverse complement strand
CCGATCTGGTGGTCATATATGCGCTGACTACAAGGCTGGGTATCAGACCGCTCATAAAGGCAGTAGGGTATATAGATAACGACGAGAGACTTCCGGAGAAGGGATCGAGCGAGTTCCGGTATCTTGCGCGGGCGTATAACAAGATGTATTCCATGCACAACAGGAATGTGAAAAGGCTTTCCTTCAAGGCTTATCATGATGAACTGACAGGTCTTTACAACAGGGCGGGATACGATCTGATCATACAGAATCTGGATACGGAGGATACGGCGTTTCTGCTCATAGATACGGATAAGTTCAAGCAGATCAACGATAATAACGGCCATGATGTGGGTGACAGGGTTCTTCGGAAGGTGGCAGATACCCTGAAAAACTGTTTCAGACCCGCGGACTATGTGTTCAGGGTCGGTGGAGATGAATTTGTGGTTCTGATGACCGGGATTGACGGGAACGTGAGCAGGCTTGTTGGTGAAAAGATTGATATGATAAACAGCCTCCTGCTGGATGGTTCGGACGGGCTTCCTCCCATATCTCTAAGTGTGGGAGTTGCGATGTGCAACAGTGAACTGGATTTTGCCGAGCTGTACAAACAGGCGGATGAGGCGCTCTACAAGGTCAAGGAAAACGGCCGCAAAGGGTACAGTGTTTACGGAAGTTAAGGGAAGTTGACAAAGAGAGGGATTTCTGATAGATTTTTATGGTGATTTTCACAGATTCAGGGGAATGATGCAATGGCTAGCCTGGCGGTCTCCAAAACCGTTCATGGGGGTTCGAATCCCTCTTCCCCTGCACACACGAAAAAGGACACCTGAAAGGGTGTCCTTTCAGACTGAAGACAAAGTCCGCGGCTTGTGCCGCGGCCTTCGTCTTTTATTAGAGAATTAAAAGCCTGTCCTTCTTGTGGAAAGATGGGCTTTTATATTTAAATAACGCTTGAAACTATTGATTTTATGCGGTTTTCAAGGCGTTGATATGTTATAATATTATTGTTAATAGAAGGCATCTCTTTGGAGGATTCCAGCCATGATGACTAAAGATATTGACAAGAATCGGTCGCAGATTCAATACTTCTGTATGGATGATTTGGTTCCGGAAGACCACCTTCTTCGTTTGATCGAAAAGGCGATTGACTGGAACTTTATTTATGATCTTGTTGAAGATAAGTATTCTCCTGATTGGGGGCGTCCCAGTATGGATCCGGTAACACTTATCAAGATACCTTTTATCCAATATCTATACGGGATAAGGAGCATGCGGCAGACTATCAAAGAGATAGAGGTAAATGTTGCTTACCGTTGGTTTCTTGGCCTTGATATGTATGATCCCGTTCCACATTTCACAACATTCGGAAAAAACTATACCCGCAGATTCAAAGATACGGATCTTTTTGAACAGATATTTTCCCGCATACTTGATGAATGCTATAAACATGGATTTGTTGACCCTTCAGAAGTGTTTGTCGATGCAACCCATGTAAAAGCCTGTGCGAATATTCACAAAAAAGAAAAAGGAATTGCAAGACAGGAAGCATTATTCTATGAGGAACAGCTGCAAAAAGAGATTGACGAGGACCGTGCCGAGCACGGTAAAAAACCGTTAATGCATAAGGATAATGGCCCTGGTGGTCCGTCCGGAAATGGCAGGGAAGAAAAAGAGATAAAAAAATCCACAACCGATCCTGAAAGCGGATGGTTTCACAAAGGCGAACACAAACAGGTCTTTGCTTATACCATCGGGACCGCCTGCGATAAGAACGGATGGATATTGAATTATACTGTAGACCCGGGAAATCTGCATGACAGCCGTACTTTTAAGGGTTTATATGACAAGATAAGGAACATCGGCATTGAAAAGCTTATCGCAGATGCAGGATATAAAACCCCGGCAATCGCAAAGCTTTTGATAGATGATGGTATCACGCCGGTCTTTCCCTATCATAGGCCTATGACGAAAGAAGGGTTCTTCAGAAAACATGAATATGTTTATGATGAGTATTATGACTGCTATATATGCCCGGCAGATAAGGCGATTCCCTACAGCACAACAAACCGGGATGGATACCGGGAATATAGAAGCAATACAAAGGAATGCGCAAACTGCCCATATTTGACCCAATGTACCCTCAGTGCCAGCCATCAGAAAACAATAACCCGACATATCTGGGAACCGTACATGGAGATATGCGAGGATATACGACACACCCTGGGGATGAAAGATTTATACAGTCGCCGAAAGGAAACGATAGAGAGACTGTTTGGAACAGCTAAAGAGGCACACGGTTTCCGATACACTCAGATGAAAGGAAAAGTAAGAATGAGAATGAAAGCAGGACTTACATATGCCTGTATGAATCTAAAGAAGCTGGCAAAAATGCTACAGAGGATAGGAAAGATTGGTCCGAAAGAACCCCAATATTTGAAAGATAGCTCTTTCGCGGTAGCATGACTAAATATGGAACGAAGTAATCCCGAGGCGGTTGCCTCGGGATTGCTTTGTCTTCAATCTGAAACGCCTTAGGACCATATAGTCCTAAGGCGTTTTTCGATCCGGTCTCATTATTCAGACCACTTGCCTTTCCACAGTTCTACTATTTGAGCACGCTTTGAAGGCCTGATAAGATAGAGCCCCCAAAATATTCCAAGTATCCCGGCTATGATCGTGATCCAGTCTCCCGTTCCCATGCCGGTCATTACCCCGCCTGTACCTCCAAGGTCACCTCTGATAAACTCCATGAAATCAACGCTCATATGCCCCAATATACACGGCCAAAGGTTTCCCGTGCGAAGATATACGGCACCTAATGCCATTCCTATACCGGCGGCATATCCGGCCTGTCCTATCGATATCAAAAGAGGCGCGCCTGCAAGGGCATTTGGTATATGGGCTAAACCGAATACGATAGATGAGAGCCAAAATATCGTGACAACGCCTTTTTCGGTTTGAACCCTTCTCAGATAATTGGCAACACCCAATCCCCTGAAAGCCGTTTCTTCCATGAAACCCGGAGCAAACGATCTGAGAAAGGCCAGAAGAATACTTGCGGTTCCGAACTGAACCCAGCTTACTACACTTCCGATCCAATGAATGATAAGGATCGGCGCAAGAAACAGGAGACCTTTAAGCAGATCTTTCTTCTTCAGCATTCCATCAAAAGACGGACGAAACCCAAAGTAAAACAAGGCTATTGCCAATACTGCTCCGACTGCATCTCCGACGCCGCTTGCCTGGACCCTCTCTTCACCCAGAATATTCTGTGTGACAGCGTAACCGGGAATCACCCCGGCCAATATCATATCATCTATGATGAAGCTGACCAGCTCCGCTACTATCATGGAAAAAAGCATTAAAAGAAAATACCCGAGTATGGGATGGTCCAATATCCTGTGATGTTTTTCTTTCACTCTGTAGATTCCTTCCTAACCTTTTCTCAACTGCCGGAGCGCGAATTGCTTTTGATAAGCCTGATGGTAACAGACAGCGCTCTTGCGAAGATCAGTGATACCACGACTACTATGAGCGATATCACTGATCTTCTATATGTCATCAATCCGCGTCCATGTGATTCCGCCATCGGTACAACTGCAATTCCCGTAACCACTCTTTGATCTGACGCTGGTCTTTGGCATATTGCATATAGAGGTTTGCCTGGTCTATGGAAAATCCCATGGCCGCACTTTGTCTTAATATCTCTTCTGCCTTTATCTCATATCTTCTTGCGTTCTTTTCGGCATCTGCTATAGCTTCGCTTAATGTCATGGCCTCACCCTGTTCATCCTTTGTTTGAACCAGAGTCCCGTTTCAGAATATTCCTCCTGCCTCCAGTTTGAAAGGGACGTTGAATCGGCCCTTAAGATCGATGAACTCTCATCCTTGTTGCTAAGGTTCCATACAACATAGGAAATGTCATTCGAATCTGCCCAATCTATCCACCTGTTGCCCCAGTTGCGGTCAAGTATCCCGTCCCCTGACGCGTCGCAGATGCTGCACTCACTGATGAAGATCGGAACACCTCCGTCAAGCGCCGTGACCGCCTTATTCATGAGCTTTTCCTGATGGGAGGCAGCGTAGAAATGAAGAGCATACATCACGTTTTGATCATCAATTGCATTTCCGATGACATCATCAACATCCTGCGACCAGTTGTCGGTCCCGACGATTATAACGGCATCCTTGTCATGCTTCCTGATAACCGGAATAACCTCAAGTGCGTAGGGCCGTATCACCGAAGCAAACGGTGACTCCTGCGGCTCATTGCATATCTCGTACAGTACGTTCGTGTGATCCGCATAAAGAGCAGACATCTCATCGAAAAACCTGAGAGCCTCATCCTTATAGACCATCGGCGACTTCTCTCGCAGGATATGCCAGTCAACTATCACGTACATTGACAGCTCAGTCGCGATCTCAACACCCTTTATCATGATACGTTTCAGCTCTTCGCGGTCTCCGTCGGTACAGTATCCTCCGGGCTCAT
>CADCPL010000314.1 GCA_902803305.1 uncultured Lachnospiraceae bacterium | reverse complement strand
TTTCGGGAGGAGAACAGCAGAGGGTTGCGCTTGCAAGAGCAATACTCAAAGATGCCCCGATCGTTGTGCTTGATGAGGCTACAGCATTTGCGGATCCCGAGAATGAGTCGCTGATCCAGAAAGCATTTGCAACACTTACCAAAGACCGCACGGTCATCATGATCGCGCACCGACTTTCGACAGTTGTCGGCGCGGATAAGATCATAGTGCTGGATAACGGTCATGTGGAAGAAGAAGGTACGCATGAAGAGCTTACCCGGAAGAACGGAATGTATTCACGGATGTGGGCGGATTATAACCGGGCTGTTAAATGGCGTATATCTGCAGGGGAGGTGAAGTAAATGTTCGGAAGGGATTTTCAGAGAAAATATGCACTTACCGATCAGGGAGTGAAGAATACCAAGACCGCAACTTTTTGGACGGTCATCGTCAACCTTATTGTTATGGGAGGAATGGGAATCCTGTATATGATGATGACTAAATATATGGACACATTGACCGCAGGAACGTCTCTTTCAGGGGCCGGTCTGTTCCTTATTCTTGTTCTTGTGTTTGTGATACTGTCGCTGATAACACACCTTCAGCAGTACAGAGCCACATATGGTCTTGTATACGGAGAAGTAAAGAGTGTCCGTATTTCGCTTGCAGAGCGTATGAGAAAATTGCCCCTCGGTTACTTCGGTAAGAGGGATCTTGCCGATCTGACAGAAACGATCATGGGTGATGTGAATCGCCTTGAACATGTGTGGTCACACTGTCTCGGATATCTTTACGGATCATATATATCCACGGCCGTAATTGCGATCATGCTGTTTTCGTTTGACTGGAGACTGGCTCTTGCATGTCTCTGGGGAGTTCCCGTGGCATTTATTCTTCTGTTCGGAAGCCGTAAGATCAACAAACGTCACTCAGAGATCACAAAGGAAGCAGGAATACAGGTGTCTGACGGAATACAGGAGACACTGGAAAATATACGCGAGATAAGGGCGACCAATCAGGAAAAGAAGTTCCTGAAAGAACTTAATGATAAGATCGACCATCACGAAAAAACAATGCTTTCAGGAGAATTGTCCTGCGGGATATTCGTTAATGCCGCGAGCGTGATAATGCGTCTCGGAGTTGCAACAACGATACTTACGGGAACAAAGCTGATACTGTCGGGACAGGTTGATTTCATGGTACTGTTCATGTTCCTTCTTGTCATAACAAGGGTGTATGCACCGTTCGATCAGGCGCTTGCGCTTATTGCGGAGATGCTTATGTCACAGATAGCAGCTTCGCGTCTTATGGAGATCCATGATACAAAGACTGCTGAAGGTGCGGATTCATTCAATCCCAAAGGACATGACATAGTATTTGATAATGTAGGGTTTGCCTATGATGATGAACAGGTTCTCAGACAGGTAAGTTTTACCGCAAAGGAAGGCGAGGTGACAGCACTTGTCGGACCGTCAGGCTCGGGAAAGAGTACGTGTGCGAGACTTGCCGCAAGACTGTGGGATGTTCCTGAAGGTACGATAAGAGTCGGAGGAGTTGATATTAATTCCGTGGACCCGGAAGTGCTGCTCAGTGATTACTCGATGGTCTTCCAGGATGTTGTACTTTTTGATGATACGGTAATGGAAAATATCCGGCTTGGTAAACATGGCGCCACTGATGATGAAGTTAAGGCAGCGGCCAAGGCAGCAAACTGCGATGAGTTCGTGGAAAAACTACCTCAGGGTTATGATACTCCGATAGGTGAAAACGGAGCAAAACTATCGGGTGGAGAAAGACAGCGTATTTCGATCGCAAGGGCGCTTTTGAAAAATGCTCCGATCGTTCTGCTTGATGAGGCAACAGCGTCACTCGATGTTGAAAACGAGACAAAGGTACAGGAGGCACTTTCGCGTCTTCTTGCGGGCAAAACGGTTCTTGTCATTGCGCACCGTATGCGAACGGTGGAGGCGGCAGATAAGATCGTTGTTCTTGCGGACGGAAAGGTTGCGGAGGAGGGATCGCCTTCCGAATTGCTGGGTAAAGAAAACGGGATCTTTAAACGCATGGCGCAGCTTCAGAGTGAAAGCGCCGGCTGGAGCATAGCGTAAGGTGAGGTGGATGCAATGCTGTTAACGATCTTTCTTGCGATTGTGTTCAGCGTGGCGATAACTCTGATGATGTTATCGGCTGTAGCGTTTATTCAGGACAGGAAGTTTTTCTCATCAGCGCCCAAGGAAGCACAGGAAGCACTTCTTCCGAGGGAAAATGAACTGTTTTACGGCGCCAGGACAATAGGATGGACGCTGATGATATTCAGTATGCTGATGATACTGGGCGTCGGAGTGATCTCAATCTGGGACGGAATAAGAAGCGGTTTTACCTTTTGGCAGTTCTTCATAAGATTTGTGCTGATCTTTACCGTATACAAATTATACGACATGATCTGCTTCGACTACTTCCTGCTTATG
>CADCPL010000313.1 GCA_902803305.1 uncultured Lachnospiraceae bacterium | reverse complement strand
GATCGGACATCTCAGGAAGCAGAGCCTTTTAGCGGGAAATGCCATGATCACGACGATCCACGGATTCTGCAAGAGTGTCATCAGTGATCATTATGAAGAGGTGTCGCTTGATCCGAATTTCAGGGTGGCTGACGAGAATGAGTGTAAGCTTATGATGCAGGATGCGCTTGAGGAGTGCCTCGAAGCGGCATACGAGAAGGCAGATCCGGCTTTTCTTGAGGCTGTCGAATGCTATTCAAAGGCTAAGAACGATTCGGGACTTGCCGAACTTATCATCCCGATGTACAGATTTGTGATCGCAAGCCCCGATCCGCAGGAGTACATCAGGCAGTGCAGGAACAGCTATGATATTGATTCGTATGAGGAATTTAAGGGATCAGAAGTTCTTGCGAGTTATGTAAACCACATTATAAACAGTCTCGTAAGGCTCAGATCCGCTGCCGAGCAGGCGCTTTCGCTCATTGATGATAACAAGGGTATCGAACCTTACAGAGCATGTATAACCGGTTACTTTGAAGGCTTTGATGCTGTATGCACTGATATTGAAAAAGCCGGAGAAGCCGCAAATGACGGTGATGCGACCATAAAAATATATGAAACTGTCCGAAAAGGACTTGCAGGGATAAAACCGCCTTCTTTCAAGGCCGTAAAGGAAGAGGACCTTGACGAATCGGAGCTGGAGGCAAAGAAGACAGTCACGTCGATCCGTAATGATATGAAAAAAGATACGGACGCTCTTAAGGAACTTGTTGCCCCTGATCCCGAAGATCTCTACCGGCATATCATGGTCGCAAAGGGCCCCTTGTTTGCCATTACCGATGTTGTGTCTGATTTTGCCGCCGTTTTTGAAGAAATGAAGCGGCAGCAGAACGTGATCGATTTTAACGACATGGAACATATGGCGGTACGGATACTTAAAAATCCCGATATTGCCGCGAACTACAGGGAGCAGTTCATAGAGATATACGTGGATGAGTATCAGGACAGCAACCTGACTCAGGAAGTGCTCGTATCGCTTATATGCAGAGATGATCCGGGAAACGTGTTCCAGGTGGGGGATGTAAAACAGAGCATATACAGATTCCGTCATGCACGTCCCGACCTGTTCCTGTCGAAATACAACACATATTCCGACGAAGAAGGGAAAAACAGGAGGATACTGCTCAATGAAAACTTCCGATCGCGTGATGAGGTAGTTGATGCGGTAAATGAGGTATTTACCGCAATAATGAAGTCAGAGATCGGAGGGATCGAATATGATGAGGATGCGAAGCTTTCCCGTGCGGCCGCTTATTATGAGCAGAGCCCTTCGGAAAACGATCCTTACAGAGCGGAGATGATCATCGGTTGTGCCGAAGATCTGTCTGATGAAGAATTTACGGCAAATATCGTGGCAAACAGGATAAATGAGATGATAAGGGACGGTCTGCGCGTATACGACAAGTCGCAAAAGATAACCCGTCCGGCAACATATCGGGATTTTGCCGTACTTGTACGTTCCATTAAGAAATATGACGGGGTATTTCGTGATGTCTTTGCCGGAGCAGGGATCCCGCTCTTTGTCAGCGGTCGGGAAGGGTATTTCGCCACCGTAGAGGTGCAGACAGTGCTTTCTTTCCTGTCAGCCGTTGATAACCCGCTTAACGATATCGAACTCGCTGTTCTTGCAAGATGTCCGGTCGGGGGATTCTCCGATAAGGATATGGCGGCTGTAGCGGCAGAGACCGGAAAGGACAAGAGCCTGTATCAACGGATAAAGGCTGTTTCAGAAACCGGAGAACCCCGTGATCTGAAGGAAAAGTGCACAAAACTGCTTGAACTTTTGGACCGGTACAAAGTTATGTCAACCTATATGCCCGTGAGCGGCATTATCTCCGATTTTATCGACAAAGAATATGCGGATCATGTCAGATGCATGGATAAGCATGAACAGAGGATGGCAAACCTGGGACTGCTCCTTGCAAAGGCCGAGGATTACGGCAGGACGAGCTTTAAAGGTTTGTACAGGTTTGTCAGATACATGGATCAGATAAGAAAGTACGAGATAGATGACGGAGAAGCCGGGATCGCGGGCGAGAATGATGACGTTGTAAGACTCATGACCATGCATTCAAGCAAAGGTCTTGAGTTTCCGATATGTTTCGTTGTCGGACTCGAGAAAAAAAGGAACACAGGCGATGAAACGGGGAAGATCATATGGAATACAGGATTCGGGTTCGCTACCGATTATGTAGACACAAAGAGGCGTACAACCGGAACTACACTTCAGAAGATAATTGTCAGGGAAGGAAACAAGACAGACAGCATCGCTGAGGAGATGAGGATTCTTTATGTTGCCATGACAAGGGCAAGGGAAAAACTCATCATGGTAGGGATGGGGAAAGAAGATGTATTTGACGGCCCCGTCAGGCCCCTCGAGAGCAGCAATACATATATCGATATGTTAAAGAACGCATGCGGACCGGAAGGCTTTAAACATATCGACGTATCATATGCGGCTGAAGCGGATCTTGTTTTGGGACGTTTGCAGGATAAGATCGAAAAGGAAGGCTTATCCGGCAGGATAACGGACCTTTTAAGGCAGTACGGATCCGGGGAAGATGAGGCCGCAGCCGATCATGAGCCGCTTCCCGAATATCTGGAGCACGTGCAGGATCGCTACCCTTACCCGATCGATAAGGATCTTCGTATGAAGTTGTCGGTCTCAGACCTAAAGCATAAAGCAATAGAGGAAAAAAAGGCAGCAGGCGAGCTGCTTTCGGGCGACGAGCCGCTCTTTGCCGAAACCGAGCCGGACACATATATCCCGAGGTTTGCAAGAGCCGAGGGTGAAACGGCGACGGGAGGAACGTTCTATGGTACAGCCTTCCACAGGATAATGGAGCTGTGGGAATATCCCGGAGATGGGGAAAACGCGGCGAATACGGTTACTTCCGAGCAGATCACCGCGTTTGCCGAGAAAATGCACAGCCAGCATCGTATGGACCGGCAGCAGGTAGATGCAATAAAACCCGGAGACGTGGCATTTTTTATCAATTCCGACCTGGGACGGAGGATGAAAAAAGCAAAAGAAGAGGGCAGACTATATCGCGAGCAGCCTTTTGTGATCGGTATAGACAGGTCCGGAGAGATGATACTGGTCCAGGG
>CADCPL010000312.1 GCA_902803305.1 uncultured Lachnospiraceae bacterium | reverse complement strand
GGAGGAATACAGATATGACAGATCTGATAGTATACTACTCGCTTGAAGGAAATACGGCGTATGTGGCGGAAAGACTCAAGGAAAAGATGGACGCGCACAGCCGGCGCCTTGTTCCGATCAAGCCATACAGCGATAAAGGTTTTTCCAAGTTCTTCTGGGGAGGAAAGAGTGCGATCATGGCGGAAAAGCCCGACCTTGAAGACTATAACGTTGATTTTTCCAGATTCGACAGGATCATATTCGGATTCCCCGTATGGGCATCTAACTTCGCACCGCCTCTTCGTACGTTCATAGAGGAAAACAGAGAAGGTCTTAAGGGAAAGAGATTTGCCGCATTTGCATGTCAGAGCGGAGGAGGAGCAGAAAAGGCGCTTGCAAAGCTTGAGAAATGCGTCAACGAAACGGCATTTGAACAGACCGCGATCTTTATCGATCCGAAGGCAAAGCATACGGAGGACACAGATCGCCAGATCGATGCGTTTGCCGCTTCGCTGATGGGCAAGTGATATTAAACTTTCGGTTGTTCGGGAATGACGGCTTCAACCTTTGACAGTTTAATAAACTTTCTTGCAGTGACAACTGTGATCGCGATCTCGAACACAAAGAAGATCAGTATGAATGCCCAGTGTTCCGTACTCAGGCAAAAATCATAGAATCCGTGTATCAGAACCGGCACCAGGAACGCCATTTTGAGGTTCTTGTCCCTCATCTTTGTATCGTTATATGCATCGGCATATTTGGCTGTTCCGTAATAATATCCCATGAAGATAGCATCTATAACATGCCCCGGTACACTGAAAACTGCACGTATCAGTGCAACGCCTATGCTGTTTTCCACAAGGTAAAGGATATTCTCAAGCGTTGCGAATCCGAGCGATACCGTCACCGCATACACAACCGCATCAAATGTGTAATTAAACGCGGGATGTTTCCACGTTACTTTTTTAAGAACTATATATTTTCCGGCTTCCTCACAAACCGCAACGATCAGGAAGTTTTCGATCAGAATGTACAGCATTCCCTGATGGTCCATTCCGGCCAGTATCACGTCGCCAAACAGAAGCTCAATAATTGCCGCACTTACCGTTGTTGCAGCTCCGAGACCAAACAGAGCCCACAGAAGCTTCGGGGGCTCTTTTTCATATCTGTCAAATTTCCATACGATATAAAACAGTACCAGGCTTGGCAGAACGGCCAACGCAAGCATAATTTCGGATCTCCTTTTTTCTTTATTATCGCAACGACATACATAATATCACATTTCGCAGGCACATGTGAACCAAAACTATTGAAAATGTTCGGCGTTGAAAGTATTATATAGGTTGGATAATTTTGAACATTCAGGAGTAGATTTATTATGAGTAAGGAACTTGCAAAAACTTATGATCCTTCCGGAATGGAGGGAAGACTGTACGATAAATGGGAGAAGAACGGATACTTCCATGCGGAAGTGGACAGGTCGAAGAAGCCGTTCACGATAGTAATGCCGCCCCCGAACATTACGGGACAGCTTCATATGGGACATGCACTCGATAACACGATGCAGGATATCCTGATCAGGTTCAAGAGGATGCAGGGGTACAATGCCCTCTGGCAGCCCGGCACCGACCATGCCAGCATCGCTACCGAAGTCCGTGTCATGTCGGAACTGAAGAAGCAGGGTATAGACAAGCATGATCTCGGACGTGAGAAATTCCTTGATAAGGTATGGGAGTGGAGAGAAGAATACGGCGGCAGGATCACAAGGCAGCTTCGTAAGCTCGGCAGTTCATGTGACTGGGAGCGTGAACGCTTCACCATGGATGAGGGCTGCAACAAGGCCGTTACCGAGGTCTTCGTAAACCTTTACAATAAGGGCCTTATATACAAGGGTGCCAGGATAATCAACTGGTGTCCTGTCTGTAATACGTCCATATCCGATGCTGAGGTTGAGTATGTTGAGCAGCCGTCGCATCTGTGGCATATCAAATATCCTCTGATCGATGAGGACGGCAAGCCTTCGAAGACGGAGTTTCTGACATTTGCGACCACCCGTCCCGAGACGATGCTCGGTGATACCGCTGTAGCGGTTCATCCGGATGATGAAAGATACACAAAGCTTCACGGCAAGAGCGTATGGCTTCCGATAGTGAACAAGGCTATCCCCGTGGTAGAGGATACGTACGTTGACATGGAATTCGGAACCGGTGTTGTTAAGATCACTCCCGGACATGACCCTAACGACTTCGAGGTAGGAAAGCGTCACGATCTTCCTATCGTGAATGTGATGAACGATGACGGAACGATCAATGAGAACGGCGGAAAATACGAGGGTATGACAGACCTTGATGCAAGGGCGGCCATCGTAGAGGAATTAAAAGAAGAAGGACTTCTTGTAAAGATCGAGGATTACTCACACAATGTCGGAACGCATGACAGATGCGGTGCGACTATACAGCCTCTTGTGAAGCAGCAGTGGTTCGTCAAGATGGATGATCTTATCAAGCCTGCAAGAGCTGCCGTTGAAAAAGGTGATATCAGACTTGTTCCCGAGAGAATGGACAGGACATATTATAACTGGACCGATAACATCCGCGACTGGTGCATCAGCCGCCAGCTCTGGTGGGGACACCGCATACCCGCATATTACTGCAGCGACTGCGGTGAGATGATCGTATCCAAGGATCATGTAGATAAATGTCCCAAATGTGGAAGTGCAAAAATTACGCAGGATGAAGACACTCTTGATACATGGTTCTCATCGGCACTGTGGCCGTTCTCAACACTCGGCTGGCCTGAGAAGACGGAGGAGCTTGATTACTTCTATCCGACGGATGTGCTCGTAACGGGATACGATATCATATTCTTCTGGGTCATCAGAATGATCTTCTCGGGATATGAGCATATGGGTGACAAGCCTTTCTCGACCGTGCTGTTCCACGGACTCGTAAGAGACGGACTCGGGAGAAAAATGAGTAAGTCTCTCGGTAACGGTATCGACCCTCTTGAAGTCATCGAGAAATATGGTGCAGACGCGCTCAGGTTCACTCTTGTTACAGGAAACGCTCCCGGTAATGACATGAGATTTACCGATGAAAGAGTTGAGGCGAGCCGTAACTTTGCCAATAAAGTATGGAACGCTTCCAGATTCATCATGATGAACATGGAAGGCAAGACGATCACAAAGCCTGCGGATGAAGATCTGTGGCCTGCCGACCGCTGGGTACTTTCCAAACTCAATAAAGTTGTCCGTGAAGTTACCGATAACATGGAAAAATATGAACTCGGTATAGCTGTCCAGAAAGTATATGACTTTATATATGACGTGCTCTGCGACTGGTATATAGAGATGATCAAGCCGAGGCTTTACAATACCGATGATAAAGCTTCCGTAAATGCAGCGCTTTATACGCTCAAGACGGTCCTTATCGATTCACTCAAGCTTCTTCATCCGTACATGCCGTTCATAACAGAAGAGATCTACTGCACGCTTACGGAAGCCGACAGCGACCGTGAAGCAGATTCCCTTATGATCTCGTCGTGGCCCGTATACAGACAGGACCGTGAGTATGAAGAGGACGAAGAACAGATAGAGCTTATCAAGGAAGCCGTAAGAGGCATCAGAAACGTAAGGGCCGAGATGAATGTGGCACCTTCAAAGAAGGCGAACATATTTATTGTAACAACGGATGAGAAAGTCAAGGTTGCATTTGAGAAGGGACGCGTATTCTTTGAAAGTCTCGCGGGCGCATCATCTTCGATCATTCAAAGTGACAAGACCGGAATTGATGACGATGCCGTTTCGGTAATGATCGCAAATGCGACGATCTATATCCCGTTTGCGGAACTTGTTGATATCGCAGCGGAGATAGAGAGACTGAACAAGGAAAAGAAGCGTCTTGAGGGAGAGATAGCAAGGTGTCAGGGAATGCTCTCGAATGAGAAGTTCATCAGTAAAGCACCCGAGGCGAAGATCAAAGAGGAAAAAGAAAAACTGGAGAAGTACACGCTTCTTCGCGATCAGGTATCAGACAGACTTGC
Source organism: uncultured Lachnospiraceae bacterium (assembly GCA_902803305.1). Classification (GTDB taxonomy): domain Bacteria; phylum Bacillota; class Clostridia; order Lachnospirales; family Lachnospiraceae; genus UBA2868. The sequence goes on along the minus strand of CADCPL010000312.1, from coordinate 481 downwards.
AACACTTAGTTGAGGCTCGAAGATTCAGGGGATAGATAATGGCGGCAACAGAAGGGTGGAGATGTAACATATCGGACGACAGTATGAGCGCATCGGTGTTCATCACCGCGCCTGCGAACGGGGAGGCGATAACGGTTGAGGACATCACTTCTTTTCTGCGTCAAAACGGAGTTACCTCCGGGTTGATCTACTCCGAGATCGAGAAGATCATCAAAGAAAGGATATATCTCAAGGATGTCGTTGTTGCCAAAGGCAGGAGCATGATCGAATCCCAGAACGGATATTATGATTTTCTGTTCAGGGTCGGAGAGATCAAGCATCCGACGATCCGTTCCGACGGTTCCGTTGATTACCAGAGCATGAGCGTCATACAGAGCGTAAGTCCGGGAGATATACTCGCAGTCTATCATCCTTCGGTCATGGGAAGCTCGGGACTTGATGTCAAGAATCGTGAGATCAGATGCAAGCCCGCAAAGGAACT
>CADCPL010000311.1 GCA_902803305.1 uncultured Lachnospiraceae bacterium | reverse complement strand
TCTCCGCAGGCAGCCCATATTACGGCTTCTCCTGCCTTTACAGCAGTGACCTCTGCCTTATTTCCGTTCTCGATCAGACGTATCACATCAGGATCGGAAGACCTGAATGAGAGCACCGGCTCCGTTCCTTCTCCTTCATACGTTACGGTTGCTTCTACCGTTCCGCTTCCGGTCTTATCATCACCGGCCTTCAGTATAAGCTCGGATCTGTCAAGCAGAAGTGACTGAACCGTTTTTTCCTCCACTTTCTTCTTGTCCATGTCATATCTTTCGAATATGGCTTTGGCTATCACATTTCTTTCCGGCATGACAAAACTTGCCGCGCCGTCGAACAGTACCCCGTCTTCTTTATCTACAAGAGGATCGGGATAGTCGTTTACGTGTTCATTATCTGCCATCGTTACAGGTATGACATTTCCGGCTTCATCCTGAACGATCCATTTATCAAATACATAGTCTTCCAGGATCTCCTGTGGATAAGAAGCCACGAGATAAACTTTGTCGCCGGCCTCCGCTCCATATATAAGGTCTCCGTCGGAACTGTATGCCTCACCGTCTATCACATCAACGTAACCAAGCTCTGTGTAAACCGGGATGGATACGTCGATATATGTATCCAGGTACTTTTCGGGATCGGGATTGTATATCAATGCTCCATATGCAGTATGCAGCATATTGTTTTCGGAGTCCTTGTCCTCGATCATCTCATCAAGCCGGTACTCATAATAGATGTCCTGATCTTCATCCCATGACCATCCATCGGGAAGATATGGTGTCAGATCATCAAGACACATTCCGTCTTCAAGGAACATTGCCGAGATGATGATCAGATCATCTTCCGGAATATCCGCTTCAGGCTTGGCAACTATCGTGTACCTTTCCGTCACCGTCTCACTGTTATCCAGGCCATCCTTAACAGCGGCTGCTTTAAGAACGGTCTCGCCCGTAGTGTCTATATAGATATCTTTTTCATACAGTTTGGCGGTTGAAAGCGGGTTACCAAGGTCGTCGAGCGGTTCGCTTCCGTCCAGGGTGTACCATATCTTCGCATCTTCCGTCTCCGTACCGAGAGTAACACTTACGTTTTTATAATAGGTGCCTCCTGCCGGCATTGCATATGGCTTCTCAACAGACTCCGTCGTTTCTATGAACACATCACAGAACACGTCAATGGTACTGCCATCCGGTAACTCTGCTCTTCCCAATACATAAAATATCTGCGTGTTCAGGACATTTTCCACGAATTCATCCGCCTCAGGCCTCTCCCAGGTTACAGGCAGACTGTCCACACTGTCATCATCCGAAAGTACGGCGATAGTCCTTGGCAGAAGTCTGTTAAGTCCTTCCCAGGTTGCATCTGCCGTTTTTTCTTCAAGATCATCCGCAAGCACATCTTCAAATATGAGCTTTCCACTTGTCTCATCCACCTTAACGATAAGCCAGATGTCCTCATCATATACCGCCAGGATATCTGTTTCGTCATCGTCATCTTCATCGTCATCGTCATCTTCATCGTCACCTTCCGTAGTGTCGGTGGGTTTTGAAGTGTCTTCCTTATCGGTCTGTGTCTCCAATCGGAAACTGCGAGAGATCCTTTCGCTTTCCTTCCACTTCCTGGTCCAGTATTTATCGTGATTGGCTTTTTCTGCCTCTACCGCATGATCATTTATTGAATATGCCGTGATCCTATATGAACCCGGTTTGGTAATTTTTATACCGTCACCGTTATACAGCATGGGCTCCGATTGCGTGCCGTTACTCTCAAGTAAATAGAATACAGCGGCACCGTCATGATCGTTTGCCAGATATACTGTCTGATCTTCACCGGACAATACTTCATCTTCCGTTATCTCTACAAGCTTGCCTTCCGCGTCCTTCTTCATAACCTTGGGCGCAGGAACATCGGCAGAACCCGGTCCGGTATATACGATCTTCTTAAGATCATTATCATACCAATCATCATAACTTCTAAGCCAGGCAAGCGCGATCTCCGGGACATGGCCCTGCAGTATGGCATCGGTATTCTTCGCAAATGTCCCGGCTATCCACATCTCGCCTTTTGTGCTCTTATCCATCTTTCCGGCGTTGTCATAATCATATTTCAGGATCCTGAACACCAATCCCATCAGAGTGGGAAAATATGTTTTAAACTCCTTGAGCTCGGCGGGACTCATGGCATCCTGTATACCTTGCTGACCATAGCGGTTGTCAGTAAGCTTATTCCACATCTCATCAAGCCATTTCTGCTGGATGGCCCTGCTCTTATCCCAGCCTTCATCATCACCTATAAGGTCATTGTAAAGCGTGAGCAATGTATTTCCGCTGCCGATAACGGGAGTGTTGAATTTATTTGTAACTCCGCTGATCGCGGCCATAAGCTTCGCGCTTTCTTCGGGAGTCTTGGACTTGAGCAGCTGAACCAGTCCCCTGAGCACAGTCTGTCCGGATACACCGTTATTGAACCACTGTTTATCGCTTTCCCCTTCCTTCATCACGTAGTTACTGTAGTTTTCCCTGGTAAGCTTCGCATCACTTGAGAGGATATTCCAAACCTGCAGCTTGTGATAGAACTCGGGCAGCCAGTTCTCAAGCTTTTTGTTGGAACCGGAAGCCTGGTTAAAAGAATACGGCTCAAAGCGGAACAGATAGTTCGTCTTGCCCATCGTGATATAGTACTCTTTGAAGTAGTCAATAAAGCTTAACTCCTCATTTACAGCCAGGAGATGCTTTACCATCTTTTCTCTCTGCTCTTTATATGATCCCTCTCCTACATACCATGGTGTGTTGTCATAATACAGAGTGACGTTATCAACCTTATTCTCAACCTCGGCTGGCTTGTCTGCCTGTTGAGGCGTATCCATTACCGTGGGATCTCCGGGAATATAGTGATCCACTCCGTACCTCTTGAATCCCATCTCATACGGTGCCACCATCGGAGTCAGATCCACTTTATTTATGATGTTATGAATGCAGAAATAGCATTCATTGCTTTTTCCGCTTTCTTTACTGTTGTCCTTGTAATCGGTTCCTCCCGCAGGAACCCCGTAGCAGTATGCGTATACCTGATTCTTATTCTTCAGTTCGGAATTCTCACCATAGGTATCCACCAGGCACTTGCCGGTCAGATTGGCGGTTGCGCTTCCGCGTGAAAATCCCGTAATGAAGAACCTGACCTTTCCGTTGTTGATATCTTCTTCAAGTCCGTAATTGGATATATAGTATTTCAGCTCTTCCATGACACGGGTCCTTGCAGACTTGAAGCCCGAATGCTCGTCGTTCATGTTTTCCGTATTGCTGCCGTTAAGTGTCATGTTGCCGCCCCATTCCTTTTCATAGCCGTAGCTTCGAACGGCGACAAGCAGAAGCTTATACTCATCTCCTGCGACATTTTTTATTGTTTTTTTACCGACAGCCAGACCTATCGAATCAACGGTCGGTTTCTTGGGATACCAGCTGTTTATATAGATATCTTCTTCGTCAACGCCGACCTGCTGCATGAGGCTCTTGATATTGGTGAACTTGTAACGGTAATCTTCGTGAGTGTTAACATTGGAATCAGCACTGGCCATTGCCATGTTCATGCCAAAGGCAGCCAGATGATTATCATATTTCTTCGGATCGCAAAAGAAGAAACCGTCCGAGTAATAATACTTGCTGACGATATCTCCGTTTTCGGTAGTATGTGACGGTGATGAAACATAACCGTAATATACGGGATAGGATCCGTCCGCTGCCGCAAACTGATAGTCTGTCTTACCTTCCGCTTCACTTGTTGCTTTTGTGATATCCCTTGTCTTCCAGTCGTTGTAACTTACATCCGTAACCTCTGCTTTCTGCCGGTTTTTCGTCGGATCATCTTCCCTGCCATCTGCTATGAACAGATGTCTGTTTTCCCTGTATTCTACATGTTTTTGTTCTCCGTCAACATGGAAATTCCTTACATCATAATTTCCGACCTGTGAAGTCAGCCTTCTTGATTCACCGGACGTATCGTGCAGCCATACTTCACTTCCTGTACCGAGTGCTCCGCTAAGGCAGATATATGACTGTGAAAAGGAAGCGTTCTGAAGAGCTATATTATCCTGAGCGCCGTTTTTTCCCGTATTGTTCTTAACTACTGTCGTACCGGATATCCCGAGGTCATACCTGCTGTCTACCCAGATGCCGCCTCCCTGTTCCTGAGCCCTGTTTTGCTCTACGACGATCGAGCTTATGCCGCAGTTTTTGGCATTTATGTATATGGCGCCGCCCCAATTGGCGTAGTTGCCATTAAACTCACTGTTGCTGATACTTGTTCCGGATCCGTTGGTAAATATCGCTCCGCCGTATTTCATGGAAACGTTGTTTTTAAATTTTAAGCCCGCGATACTGTTACTGCTGCTGTTCGGAAGGTATATGGCTCCCCCGTTTCCTTCCGCAAGATTGTTATTGATACTTGTATCGCCATAGCCGGTAATTATCATCTTTTCCGAATTAAGACAGATCGCACCTCCGAGACCGTTAGCTCTGTTTGCTGTGATCTCGGTACTGTTGTCCATGTTAAGGACTCCTTTGGCGCCGTTTAAGTAAATGGCACCACCGTTGTACCTTGAAAAATTCCCGACTATCTTGGTATTTGTAAGCTGAATATTTGCCTGAGATTCGGCATAGATGGCTCCGCCGTACTTTGCGGCGCTGTTGACTATGGTAAGGTCTCTAAGATCCACCGTTGATTTTGAATCGGCATAGATGGCACCACCCTCATCTGATGTGTATCCTCCGACGAGTCTTCCGGTCTTATAGGTATACGTTTTTTCACTTTCCCTGAAGGTTACTCCCTTCTGGACAAAACGGATGCCTGTTTGTTCTTCCGCAAGCTTCCCTCCGGTGATTATGAGCTTGGCATCTTCCTCCAGTTCAAACATATTGCCGTTTGTTTCGGCCTTATCCATCACATAGTATTTATTCTTTTCGCCACTGCCTTTGGGGGCACGGAAAAGAGACCGGCCATCCAGTTTAAGATGTATTGTCTTGCCGCGTTTTATCGTGATTGGCTCATCTGTGAACATATCAGCCGTGAGCCTGATCTCCGGCACATTTTCCTTGCTGGATGTCTGCGCTGTAGCAAATGCGTCCTTCAGCGAAATACCCGTTTTTTCTACATTATCAATGATGATGCCGGCCTTATAGAACGCCGTATCATTGGTCTGGGGTAAAGCTTCGCCTTCGCCGTTTATTATGCGACCCGAACCCAGGCCGTTTTCATCCATCCATCGAGCAACGTCTTCATCCGAAAGGGGCGGCTCCTCGGTTGATGATCCATCGACCGGGGTTCCCTCAGCTGATGGTTCCTCGACCAAAGGTTCCTCGGCCAAAGGTTCTTCGGCTAACGGTTCCTCTGCCAAGGCAGTCTCGGCCGCCTGAGCAGAAACTGTCAGCCCCGGTGCCTGCGGTATACAACCTATCGCAAGTGCGAAGCTGATAATGATACTTAACAATCTTCCTAAACCTTTTTTCATATTACCCTTCCTCCGGATTACTGCTATTGCTCCAAGTCGGTGATCTGAATACTCATGGGCGTATATCTGATACCGTCCGTTGTTTTTTCACGTCCCATATCCGTAAATCCCATTTTATGATAGAACGGAACAGCAAAAGGAGACGAGAATACGGTCATCTCCGTTGCACAGTCTTCTGCTGCCTCCCTAAATACGATCTTCAGAAGTGATGTTGCGATACCCTGGTGATGGAGCGACGGCTCCACGAATAACAGTGAGATGTGCCAGTTTGATCGAACTCCCAGCACTCCCACTATTACTCCATTTTCATCAAAAGCACCCCATGCTTTGTATGCACCCAGAGCAAACATGTTCTTCAGTTCTTCGCCCTTTACGAATTCGTGAAAATTCTTCACGCCTTCGGGCTCGTACTCGGGTGCCTCGTACACAAGGAACGTATCCCATGCGAGCTGCATGGCCATGTCCCAGTCTTTTATCTTAAGAGGTCTGATGTTGTATTTCATTTATTGAAACAACTTCGTAAAGAATCCTGCGATGCTGTTACCGATATTCTTTACGGTATTTGTTATTGCGTTACCGACGATCTTCGTAAGCTGGAGATCGTTCAGGTCCACTTTACTGATATCAAATGTTCCTGCCTTGATGTCATCCTTGTATTTTGCATATATGTCATCAGCCTGCTCAGCAAGCACTTTGTAGTCGATGCCCATAGCCTTGACCTTCACCATCAGATCGACTGTCTGTGCAACCTCTTCATCCGAAAGAGTGACGTTCATGTCCTTCATTCCCTTACGGATCGCTGCCTCGATCTCTTCCTTCGTGTTCAGATCATTGGTTGCGACAACCGTCTTGATGTATGCGATGAGCTCTTCAGCCTGATCATCCGATCCTACTGCTTCACCGAGCTGACCTGTCATTACAAGCTCATTAAGAGATGTATCGATAGCCTTTTCACTTATCTCCACTCCGCTCATATGTCCGTATGCCTTAAGAGCGCCGAGAAGAGCGGCCGTTCCCGAGATGGGAGTAGGCGCCGCAACGACTATGTTCGCATCTGTAACACCCGCGGTTATGAGTGCATTTCTGTACATGTTGGTCGTACAGTAGTTGATGTTATGTGTGGTGACCACAACACCGCTTCCTTTTTCCGTGGGAGTGACAAGGACCGATGAGAGCGATCTCTTTCCTATGACCGCGGGATCGATATACTTGTCAAGTGCGGCATGCTCTTCGGCATTTGTTGTAGTTACGATATCGTAGTCTCCAAGCTCTGCTTCGTTAACGCCAAGAAGCGCAAGCACTGTCGCTTTCTGGGAAGCGTTAAGATCCGCTCCGAGAGCAAGGTATCCTTTCTTTTCGGTATTCACCGTAACGGTGCCGTTCCCCTCTTCATCAAATGTGATAGTCTGGGAAGCCGATGCGGTCACGGTCATTCCGATCGTAAGTGCAAGCATTGTAATTATCGCAGTTAACTTTTTCATACTTATCCCTCCTGTTTCTTAAGCCACGCTTTACTGATTCTCTCGTTATGGAGAGCCACGCCTCAATGGTTTTCAGACTCATACTCCTTACGCTGTGCTTCCTGAATAGCGGAAACCTCAGTCATGACGTCTTCAAGTTTCTTTCTGGCAAAGAGCACCTCGGGTGTATCCGTTACCTTGGTGCCGCTCCTGTATACTCCGAACTCCGACAGCAGATCAAAATCTCTTTCGGTTCCGTAGAGCATCATGAGTATCTTGTCTGCGGTGTCGGGCATAAAAGGCTTCAGCAGATTGGCGCCGATGCATATTCCCTCAACTAGGTTGTACATAACTTCCGACAGCCTGTTCCTGTTTGCCTCGTCCTTGGCAAGTACCCAGGGCTCGGTCTCATCTATATATTTATTGCAGCGTCTGAAGATATTGAACACTTCTGTCACGGCATCCGCCATGCGCATCTGATCCATCTTCTCTTTTGTCTTTGCAGCTGCAGCCGTGCATACGGCCTTAAGGTCGTCATCTATCGGATCAGTCGCTCCGCTGCTGCTGACAAATCCGTCAAAGTACTTGTTGCTCATCGAGATCGTACGGTTGACGAGATTGCCGAGTATGTTGGCAAGATCCGAATTGTAGCGCTCGGTCACAAGCTCCCAAGTGATCGTTCCGTCATTGTCATAAGGCATCTCATGAAGAACATAATACCTGATGGCATCGAGTCCGAACAGCCTGATGAGGTCATCCGCGTACATCACGTTGCCTCTTGATTTACTCATCTTCTCGCCGCCCTGTAGCAGCCACGGATGTCCGAACACCTGCTTCGGGAGAGGAAGGTCGAGACTCATCAGGAAGATCGGCCAGTATATCGTATGGAATCTTATGATGTCCTTTCCGATAAGGTGAAGGTCTGCCGGCCAGAGCTTTTCAAACTGCTCCGTGGAACTTCCGTCCGCGTCATATCCGATACCTGTTATGTAGTTGGTCAGAGCGTCCAGCCACACGTACACAACATGCTTGTCATCAAAATCAACCGGGATACCCCACTTGAAGGATGTACGGCTTACACACAGATCCTGCAGTCCCGGAAGAAGGAAATTGTTCATCATCTCGTTCTTACGCGATACGGGCTGGATGAACTCAGGATGTGTGTTGATGTATTCTATCAGCCTGTCGGCATATTTGCTCATCTTGAAAAAGTATGCCTCTTCCTTGGCGGGCTTAACCTCCCGGCCGCAGTCGGGACATTTTCCGTCCACGAGCTGGCTCTCCGTCCAGAACGATTCGCAGGGCGTGCAGTACATCCCTTCGTATGAACCTTTGTAGATATCACCCTTGTCATACAGCTTTTTGAAGATCTTCTGAACCTGCTTTTCATGATCGCTGTCGGTCGTTCTGATAAAACGGTCATAACCGACATTAAGGCTGTCGCATATGTCCCTTATCTGGCCAGCGACACCGTCCACGAACTCCTTACAGGTTACGCCTGCTGCGGCCGCTTTTTCCTCGATCTTCTGTCCGTGCTCGTCGGTACCGGTCTGGAACCATACGTCGTAGCCTTCCAGCTTCTTGAACCTTGCGATCGTATCGGCCATGACTATCTCATAACTGTTTCCGATATGAGGCTTGCCGGAAGTATATGCTATCGCGGTTGTGATGTAATATTTTTCTCTCTCCATTTTTATACTCCTTGTTCGTTATTGTTATGCAGCATTGCGTAGATCTCTCTTTTCGATACTCCCCTGTCTGCTGCAACTGCTTTCATTGCTTCTTTATGATCCATACCCTTCGACTCGTACATCGCCATGTGCTCTTCAAGATCCATCGCGCGGTACGCTTGTTCCTTCTCTTTCGCCAGTTCATCGCTGCTCTTTCCCTCGATGACCAGCACGAATTCGCCTCTGGGTTCATTTACCCTGTAAAATCCCACCGCTTCATCAAGCCGCATTCGCCGGACCTCTTCGAACTTCTTGGTCAGCTCTCTGCAGACCGCGACCTCGCGATCGCCAAGATGCTCC
>CADCPL010000310.1 GCA_902803305.1 uncultured Lachnospiraceae bacterium | reverse complement strand
TTTGCCGCGGTCATGAATGATGAGGCCGTAAAGCTCGGTGCGACAAAAACGCATTTCATGAACCCGCACGGGCTTACGGATGAAGAGCATTATACTACCGTTTACGATCTGTATCTGATATTCAATGCCGCGATGCAGTTCGAGGAGTTTCGAAGGATAATCAACACCACGGAATATAAGAGTACGTACAAAGATCGCGAAGGAAATCCAAAGAACATTGATATAGCAACAACAAACGCTTATCTTAAAGGCGATGTCGAGACTCCGCCGGGAGTCAGCGTGATAGGCGGCAAGACCGGCACTACCAAGGCGGCAAAGAGCTGTCTGATACTTCTGTCCAACGGCGCTAACGGACATACGTACATTTCCGTAATACTTGGTTCTGAGGACCACGACAGCCTGTATAAGAACATGACAACACTTCTCACCGATATTAAGTGATTTTGGTTGTGTTTTATCATCAAATAATCTATAATTATGTAAAATCTTTATACAAGGAGGAGCTGCGATGATTCAGCTTATAGTTGGAGCCAAAGGCAAAGGCAAGACCAAACATTTATTGGAAAAGGTAAATAACGCGGTCAAGACCGTTGACGGCAATATTGTCTATCTTGATAAGAATTCCAAGCATATGTATGAGCTTAAGAACAAGATCAGACTTATCAATACATCAGAGTTTCCGTTTTCAACATCAGAAGAATTCTTCGGATTTCTGTGCGGGATCGTTTCCCAGGATCATGATCTTCAGGAAGTATATCTTGACAGCTTCATGGACATAGCATTCATCAAGGATAAGGGACTTATCGAAGGTATTTTCGATAAGCTCGATCGTATCAGTACACAGTTTGATGTTGATTTTGTGATAAGTGTTTCACTTGAGGGTGATGAAGTACCCGAGAAATACAGTTCAAACGTGATAGTATCACTTTAAGAGTCAAGCCAGGAAAGTCTCGGGTAACCGGGACTTTCCTTTAAGTACTGTTATGCCCCGTAAGAAAAAGAAGCGTCCTCAACAGGAAGAGGCGCGTAATAAAAAAATACTGAAGTATCGTAAACCGATAAGCATCAATCCGGGAGTACTTGTATTCCTGGTTATTTTTGTTTATATAGTCATAATGGTCTTTTCGTATTTCAGGCAGACACACATTACACCTTACGAAGTCAAGCTCGGATCGCTTGCCATCAACAATACGTATGAAGGCGTGATCCTTCGGCAGGAGAAGGTGATCACGAGTGATTTTTCCGGTTATATCAATTATTATGCAAGAGAAGGCGAAAAGATAAATGCGTATTCCATGGTGTATACGGTTGATTCGACAGGTAAGCTTTCCGAGATGATAAGGGATGACAGCAGTGATGAGAGTTCGCTCTCCAATGAAAGCCTTTCCGATATCAAAAACTCTATCTCAAGCTTTGCCGTGGATTTCAGACCGGAGAAATACATTGATACGTATGCTTTCAAGGGGAATATCGAGGGGACCGCGTTAAAGCTTGCAAATACGGCCGTTCTTGCAAACATCGATAAGCTCCGTGCCGAGAATTATGCGGATTCCATTGATTTCGGATATGCACCCGAGTCAGGTATCATACTGTATTCCACCGACGGGTATGAAGAACTGACTGCAGAGACTATCACTCCCGAACAGGTGGAAGGTGTGGACTATGAAAAAAATCAGCTTCATTCAAATGACCTTATATCAGAAGGAGACAGCGCATATAAGCTTGTAACGAGTGAGCTGTGGTCTATCGTGATCGAGATTGATGAAGAGCGTGCTCAATCTCTTGCCGAAGAAAACTACATAGAAGTCAGATTCCTGAAGAACAATTATACCGCATGGGCAGCGGTATCGGTCCTTCGTCAGAACGGAAGAACATATGCAAAACTTGATTTTAACAATTCGATGATAACATTTGCTTCCGACAGATTTGTTGAGATCGAGCTTATGGACAACGCCCGCATGGGACTTAAGATCCCCAATTCGGCTATCATCGAGAGGACGTTTTATCTTATTCCCGAAGACTATATGACTTACGGCGGTAATTCGGGCGATGCAGGCTTTAACAGAGAGTCATACATGGAAGACGGAACTCTTTCGACTGAATTTGTCCCTGCGACGATCTACAACAATGTGGACGGCATGTTGTATGTCGATGAATCTGTATTTAAGATAGGCGATTATGTCATAAAGCCCGAAGACGGTGAGCGATATGCGATATCCAAGCAGGCAAGCCTTATCGGTGTATATAATATAAATAAGGGATACGCAGACTTTAAACAGATAACGATACTCAATCAGAATGAAGAGTATTCCATAGTCAAATCCAACAGTGAGTACGGCCTATCGGTGTATGATTATATAGCGCTGAAGGGCGATTCGGTCACGGAAAACGATTTCATATATGATTGATCCGATGTCCGAGATACGGAGAAAACCATGATCAGAGAAAATCTTGAAAAAGTCAGAGAAAATATCGTAAAAGCAGCAAAAGATGCAGGCAGAGACCCGGGATCCGTCACGCTCATAGCCGTGTCCAAGACAAAACCCGTATCTATGCTTCAGGAAGCATATGATGCCGGCGTCAGGGATTTCGGTGAGAACAAGGTACAGGAGATAACCGAGAAATATCCGCAGCTTCCTAAAGATATCAGATGGCATATGATCGGTCATCTTCAGACGAACAAGGTAAAATACATCGTTGATAAGGTGACGATGATACATAGTGTGGATTCGTTAAAACTTGCTTCCGAGATAAGCCGTCAGGCGGTCAAGCATGATACAACCGTTGACATTCTGATCGAAGTGAACGTGGCCGGAGAGGAGAGCAAATTCGGAGTTTCACCGGCGCAGGCACCTGAACTTGTCATGCAGATCAGCAAGCTTCCGGGAATAAGGATCAGAGGACTTATGACTGTTGCTCCGCCTGTATCCGATCCTACGGAAAACAAGCCCGTTTTTTGTGCACTTTCCCAATTATTAGTTGACATAGACGCCAAAAACATTGATAATGTCAGTATGGATTGTCTGTCTATGGGTATGTCCGGAGACTATACTGTTGCAATTGCTGAAGGGGCAACACTTGTAAGAGTCGGCACATCCATATTCGGAGAGAGGGAGTACAGGGTCGACAGATAGGAGTTTATTATGAGTTTACTTGACAAAATGCTTGGCGCAATGAAGTATGATGAGGACGACGAATACGAAGATGACGGTTATTATGATGATTATGACGATGACAAATCATCAAGATCCGTCAACAAAAGAGCCGTTAAATCTCAGACCTTAGAAGATAACGAGGACAGCAAAGCAAAAGCGCCGGCCAGAAATACACCGCGTAACGGAAGAAACAGGATGATGAGCAACGGAATGGAAGTATGTGTGATCAAGCCGACTTCCGTTGAAGATGCCAGAGAGATAACCGATACACTTCTTGAAAATCATACGGTATTGCTTAACATGGAAGGGCTTGACGTTGACATGGCCCAGCGTATCATCGATTTTACGAGCGGTAGTACATACGCGATAGACGGTAATCTTCAGAAGATCTCACATTATATTTTCATACTTACTCCCAAGAATGTAGATGTTTCAGGTGATTTCCAGGAAATCTTATCCGGGGCTTTTGATGTTCCGGCTTTGAACAACAAATTCTGATCACAAGGCTTCCGATCACAGGTCGGAAGCTTTTTTAAAGGTAGGAAATAAATATGGATGATTTTCTGACTGTCTCATATAAAAACAGCGGCAGTTATAAAGTAGTGATAAATAAAGATTACAGCGGGCTCGGACAGGAGATAAAAGAACTGTTTCCGAACCTTCGCCGTATATGTATCGTTTCGGATTCAAATGTTGCCGGACTTTATTTAAGTGATGTAAAGTCTGCGCTTTCTTCATGCTGCGAAACAGTCATTGAATATGTATTTGAAGCGGGAGAGGCAAATAAGACGCTTGAGACGGTACACGCATGTTATGAAGTGTTGCTGGCAAATGATTTTAACCGAAGGGATCTCATCATAGGGCTCGGAGGCGGAGTGACCGGAGATGTTGCCGCTTTTATAGCATCAACGTACATGAGAGGATGTGCTTTTGTTAATCTTCCGACATCACTTCTTGCCATGGCAGATTCATCGGTCGGCGGGAAATGCGGCGTTGACTACAAGCAGTATAAAAACATAATAGGGAGCATATATATGCCAAGGCTTGTATATGCGGCCACCCGGACTCTTGCATCGCTTCCTGAGAGAGAATTCTCTTCGGGAATGGCGGAAGTATTAAAAGCCGGTCTTATAAAGGATGCCGGTTTCTACGAATGGATGATAGGTGATTTTTCGACCATAATGGACAGGGATCCTGTTGTTACTGCCGAAATGCTTATAAAAAGTGTTTCGATCAAACAGTTCTTTGTCACAAAAGATCCTTTTGAACAGAATGAACGTATGATACTAAATTTCGGTCATACTATCGGACATGCACTTGAAAAGTATTTCAACTTCAAATACTCACACGGAGAATGTGTTGCGCTTGGAAGTGTGGCTGCTGCCTATATATCATACAAAAGATCCATGCTTACAGATGAGGAGTTTTATGAGATAAGGGATATGTTCGTACCTTTCGGGCTTCCCATATCGCTTGATGCGTTTGATGTGGATGCCGTATGTTCAAACATAGTTCATGATAAGAAAAATACAGATACAGGCCTTAAGTTCATATTACTGAAAAAGATAGGAAAGGCTGTAATTGTTAATGATGTTTCCGAGGATGAGATCAGGGAAGCAACAAAAAGTCTTATAGTAGAGTGGGATTGATACATGAAGACTAAGATAAAAAGACTCACAACCGATCTGATCCTGCTGCTTGTACTCATAGTTGCGGATATGGCGACAAAGAAATGGGCGGTACTTACGCTCAAGGACAAAAGCAGCATTCCGATCATTAAAAATGTATTGGAATTTTACTATCTGCCAAACGGAAATACCGGCGCGGCTTTCGGTATGCTGTCCGGACACAGGGTTCTGTTTCTTGTGATCGCTGCAGTAGTCGTTGCTGTGATAGGGTACGCATTGTTTAATATGCCCGAGGCAGGTAAATTCAAATACATTGAATTTCTTCTTGTATTTATAGCAGCCGGAGGAGTCGGTAACATGATAGACCGCTTTATTCAGGGGTATGTTGTCGATTTCATTTATATTTCGTGTATCAACTTCCCGATATTTAATGTTGCGGATATGTATGTGAGTATCTGTACCGTGCTTCTTGCGGTAAAACTTCTTTTTGGGATCAGCGAAGAGGACTACCGTGTGCTGGAGAATGCTCTTTCTTCTCCGCTCAAAAGACTGTTTGGCATGAATAACAAATGAAGGAATATACACTTACAGTAGAAGAATATTTTGAGAATGACAGGATCGACAGGTACGTCTGTGACGCGCTTGCCGATTTTTCTCGTTCATACATACAAAAACTGATAGGATCGGGCGATGTCACAGCTGATGGAAGATCTGTCAAGTCAAGCTACAGGGTAAAGACCGGCGACAGGATACGTGTGATCACGCCGGACAGCGTGATACCGGATATCATCGCGGAAGACATACCTCTTGATATCCTGTATGAAGACGACGACGTACTTGTGGTAAACAAGCCGAAAGGAATGGTCGTGCATCCTGCTCCGGGGCATTACGAGCACACACTTGTAAATGCAGTTATGTATCACTGCGGAAACAGTCTTTCGGGCATAAACGGTGTGATGCGTCCCGGGATAGTACATCGGATAGACAAGGATACGAGCGGATCGCTCATAATATGCAAAAACGATACGGCACATGAAAGCATTGCCGCACAGCTTGAAAAACACTCGATAAAACGGGAATACCTCGCAATAGTAACGGGAGTTATTGAAAATGATAAAGGTACGATCGATAAACCGATAAAACGATCTTCCTCGGACAGAAAGAAAATGGCGGTACTGCCTGATGGGAAAAGAGCTGTAACAAATTATGAGGTTCTTGAAAGGTTTGACAGGTTCACACTGATCAAATGCGAGCTCGAGACCGGACGCACTCATCAGATAAGAGTTCATATGGCTTCGATAGGCCACCCCGTCGCAGGAGATTTGATCTACGGAAACGGTACCAAAACTCCTGTGGATACGCAAGGTCAGGCTCTTCATGCTCATGTTCTCGGTTTTATCCACCCGAGTACGGGAGAATACATTGAGACTGTCGCGCCGATACCCGAATATTTTAATAACTTTATTATGGCTATTAGATGATGTTTGTGGTAAAATCATGTTAATTATATGAGTGATTCATATAATGCACATCAAATTATTATACGGAGGGTTACTTATGAGCGAAGAGAACAATCAGGTTAAAACAGAAAATCCGTACACAGGCACATCTAAGCTCACGGACTACGATGTCACATCAATGCTTTCAAACGTCAAAGATGGTGACATGCAGGTACTTGCAAGGCTCATCGTTGAGATGAAGAACGAGAATGAGCGTGCACAGAAGCGTGTTAAGATGCAGAGTATCTTTTCACTGTGCACATCGGTTCTTTGCCTTATCATTCTTATTATCATGCTGGTTACGATCAAGAACTTCATTCCTCAGCTTGAAGGTGCCGTTGCAAACGCAAACACACTGATACTTGCTGTTAATGATGAAGTAGCCACCGCATCGGAAGCGATCGATAATGCGGTTGTTATAATCAATCAGGCCGGCGATGCCATGACAGAAGCAAGCAAGGCAATTACCGTAGCAAGCGAGACTGTTTCACAGGTTAATTCAATGATGGGCGAAGTTCAGGATGTTGTCACAAATCTTGACAAGAGCACCAAGGAGCTTGCAGCCATCGATCTGAACGACATGCTTGAAAACGTTAATTCACTTGTTGACACAAGCGAAAAGAGTGTTGAAGAAACCGTTAAGAAACTGGATGATATCGATCTTGATTCCCTTAACAAGGCCATCAAAGATCTGAGCACGATAATCTCTCCTTTAGCTAAGCTTTTTAAGAAATAAAATATAATGATTTCATTATGAGGAAGGTCGTTTTATGATTGGCGCCGATGCTATCGTAAAATGCCTGGAAAAAGAAGGGGTAACGACGCTTTTCGGGTATCCGGGAGTTGCGATCTGCCCCTTCTTTAACAGCATTTTAAACACAAAAATAGAATCAATACTCGTTAGAAGCGAGCAAAATGCTGCACATGCCGCAAGCGGCTACGCGAGAGTGACCGGAAAGGTCGGAGTATGCGTGGCCACGAGCGGTCCGGGTGCAACAAATCTCATAACAGGTATAGCCACTGCATATGCCGATTCGATACCTCTTATCTGTATAACAGGCCAGGTGGATTCCAAACTTCTCGGACAGGATGTTTTTCAGGAAGCCGATATCACAGGTGCTGCCGAGAGTTTTGTAAAATACAGTTATCTTGTAAAAAATGTCTCGGATATCCCCAGGATATTCAAAGAGGCTTTTCATATAGCAACGACCGGAAGACGCGGTCCGGTCCTTATCGATGTACCGATAGATATTCAGAATAAACCGATATCCGGATTTAAATATCCCGAATCCGTAAATATGAGGACATATAAGCCCACGGTCAAGGGGCATGCCGTTCAGCTCAAGAAGGTAAGCAAAGAGCTTGAAAAGGCAAAGAAGCCTCTCATATGTGCCGGCGGAGGTGTTATACTCTCGGGAGCAGAGAAAGAATTACATGATTTTTCGCATCGTTATAATATTCCGGTTGTAACAACGATGATGGGTATAAGTTCACTGTCATCGGATGATCCGCTATATTTCGGGATGATCGGTAATAACGGCAGAGCATATGCCAATCGTGCGATGCAGGAATCCGATCTTCTGATCGTGATCGGAGCCAGGATCGCCGACAGAGCTGTTTCATCGCCGGATCTGGTTGCCGAGAACACCGTGCTGATACATATTGATGTCGATCCTGCCGAGATCGGAAAGAATGTAGGTCCTACGATCCCCATAGTCGGTGATATCAAGCATATATTTGCGGATCTTTTAAAAGATACCGCATCGTGTGATTTTACCGATTGGGTTGATACTCTTGAGCAATACAGAAGGTCCGAGAAAAAACGCAAAGCACCACGCAGAACTTACGTCGATCCTGCAAAATTCATAACTTCCTTATCAGAACAGTTGGATGATGATGCCGTTTATGTTGCTGACGTGGGTCAGAACCAGATGTGGTCATGTATGTACTATGTAGCCAAGTC
>CADCPL010000309.1 GCA_902803305.1 uncultured Lachnospiraceae bacterium | reverse complement strand
CCGGATTATCGGTCCGTTTTCTCCATTCATCCCTTATGGCGTCACACAAGAGTCCTGCATTTGCATCACTTGTCTTAAGGATCGAAGGAAAAATATAGTAGATCATATAAAGAGAAAGATCCGTCTTGTCACTTGCCGATAATTTTCCGCCGCTGCCGTATTCGCTGAAGACGTTTTCGGCAAATATGTTGGCAACCTCCGCCGCAGCAACCTCAGTATCTTCCCTTCCCTTGATATACTGTGTCATGTCATCAAAGCATGTGCTGTACTCACTCAAAAATGCCGCAAATCTCTCTTCGTAAGTCTTCTTCTTGATCTTCTTCAGTCTTGAGCGATATCCCTCGAACATTGATGATGTCTGATCGAACATATAAACCTCCGAAATATGTTACTGTCCGTAATATGCGTTGGCGCCGTGTTTCCTGTAGTAATGCTTATCCTGAAGCTCCTGGGGAGCAGGCTTTATATCGGGATTGATCGTCTCCGCACGATATGCCATCTTGGCAACCTCCTCGAGAACGACCGCATTATGAACGGCATCATTTGCATCCTTGCCCCACGCAAAAGGTCCGTGATTTTTACACAGAACACACGGGACCGCCATCACATCCCTGCCTGACTTTTTAAACTCGTCGATTATCAGAAGACCGGTGTTGGTCTCATATGCATCATCGATCTCCTCTTTGGTAAGGCATCTGACGCAAGGCACCTCTCCGTATATGTAATCGGCATGCGTGGTCCCGTAACACGGAATACTCCTTCCGGCCTGCGCCCAGCTTGTGGCATATGACGAATGAGTATGCACAACACCGCCTATATTATCAAAAGCTTTGTAAAGTTCCAGATGAGTCGGCGTATCACTTGAGGGCTTATACTTTCCCTCAACCCTGTTACCGTCAAGATCCATTACGACCATATCTTCCGGTGTGAGCTTGTCATAATCAACTCCGCTCGGTTTGATACAGAACAATCCCTTCTGCCTGTCAATTGCCGAAACGTTCCCCCACGTGAACGTAACGAGTCCGTATTTCGGCAGAAGCATGTTCGCCTCATAAACCTGTTTTTTTAACTCTTCCAGCATTATGATAACACCTCCACAGCACTGCGTTCTATCTTAAGACCTTCCATATATGTCTTCATGAAATCGTCAAAGCCTTTTTCATCTTCAGGCGAAGGCTCGATGGTACTTCCCTTTGCCCCGGCAAAGATCTTACGGTTAAGGAAGTCCTCAAGATTCTCGGAAGGATTTCTTCCGTCTGCGAACGAAGCAAGTATAGCCATTCCCCACGGGCCGCCTTCTCCGGCCGTCTCCATAACGGATACGGGTGCATGGATCGCTGCCGCAGCAAACGCCTGACCGACACCTTTCGTCTTAAAGTATCCGCCATGACCGTACATCTTGTCAACCTTAACTCCCTCTTCATTGATAAGGATGTCAAGACCCGACTTAAGAGCGGCAAGTGCGGAATACAGATGCATCCTCATGACGTTTCCGAGCGTGAACCTGGATTCTGCGGTCCTTACAAAGAGCGGAGCTCCTTTATCAAAGCCGGTCACGGGCTCACCTGATATATAGTTGTATGACAGCAGTCCTCCGCAGTCACTGTCGCCGTCAAGTGCTTTACTGTACAGCTTCGTGAACAGCTCGTTCATATCGATACTGTATCCCATCATTTCACCGAACTGCTTGAACAGTTCCACCCACGCGTTTATATCACTCGTACAGTTGTTGCAGTGAACCATGGCAACAGCTGCTCCGTCAGGTGTCGTGACCATATCTATCTGTTCATATACTTTGGAGAGAGCCTTCTCTAGAACCACCATTGCAAATACGCTCGTTCCCGCAGAAGTATTACCTGTACGAAGACCTACCGAATTGGTAGCCACCATTCCGGTTCCGGCGTCTCCTTCGGGAGGACACAGCGGTATACCCGCTTCGAGATTACCTGATACGTCAAGAAGCTTTGCTCCCTCAGCAGTAAGTGTTCCCGCATCGGCTCCTGCCGGAATGGATTTCGGAAGAACGCCGAGAAGATCCCATGAGAATCCGCACGGTTTAATGAGCGCATCAAACTTTTGTACCATTCCCTTATCATAATCACATGTTGCCGAATCGATCGGGAACATACCCGATGCATCTCCGACTCCGAGGACTCTCCGGCCCGTCATCTTAAAGTGAACATATCCTGCAAGCGTCGTTACAAAATCAATATCCTTTACATGCTCTTCCTTGTTCAGGATCGCCTGATACAGGTGAGCGATGCTCCATCTTTGAGGGATATTGAAATCAAGCTCTTTGGTAAGCTTTGCTGCTGCCTCCTCCGTGATCGTATTTCTCCATGTCCTGAACGGGACCAGAAGCTCTCCGGCTTTATTAAATGCAAGATATCCGTGCATCATGGCCGAAAAACCGATCGCCGCAAACTTCACGGGCACAACATCATACTTATCCTTGATATCCTTTACAAGATCACTGTAGCAATCCTGAAGTCCGGTCCATATATCATCAAGTGTATAAGTCCATATACCGTTATCAAGCCTGTTCTCCCAGGAATGACCTCCCGTTGCAAGAACAGTCCCCTCCTCATCTATCACAACGGCTTTGATCCTTGTGGATCCGAATTCGATCCCCAAATACGATCTTCCGTCTGCTATAAGTTTTTTTCCGTCCATAATCTCTTCTCCTTTCAATGATCCCGTTTACGGTTTTCTGGTCACTTTATATTCCTTGCCCCCGAGCATGACCGAAGTAACAGACATATCAGACGAAAACAAACCTTCGCTGACATACTGATACTTGTACGGCTGTTCGCCTGCCTCAAGCTTCCTGATGATGGATTCGACGCGGGGACCGTGCATTGGATTGCACTCCCCTATGCATGATATCTCACCCGTCATCAGATGCGAAAGAGCCTGCTTGTTGATACCGTCAAACGACACTACCATGATCTCGCCGTTTGCGATATTCCCGCCGCATTTCCTGCCGGATGCCTCCAGCACCTCGATCACTCCAAGGGCCTCATTATCATTCTCACAGTATACCACATTAACATCCTCATAGTTCCTGAGGATCTTGAACATGGCCTCTTTTCCCTTACTTCTTGTAAAATCACCCTGTTCATACGCCACAACATCCCATCCGTACAGCTTTGCCATATGTTCAAAGCCTTTAGTACGTCCGATCTGTGCTGTGCTTCCGAGGGTTCCCTGAATATCAACTATATGTACTTCATCTCCGCCTATCCCTTTCCTGGCCAGGAATTTGGATATCCACATGCACACCATCTTCCCTTCCAGTTCAAAATCGGAACCTACCCAGCACGTGAACAGACTCTCGTCCGAAACATCCACCTGACGGTCCACTATTATCACCGGGATATGTGCTTCCTTTGCCTCGGACAGAACGGTATCCCATCCCTTCTCGGTAACGGGCGCAACCACGATATAATCAACATCTCTTTGTATGAAACTTCTTATGGCTGTTATCTGATTCGTCTGTTTCTGCTGAGCGTCGTCAAATATGAGCTCATATCCGTTCTCTTTTGTGAACACCGACTTCATCGATTCCGTATTGGCGCTCCTCCAATCGGACTCGGCTCCGAGCTGGGAAAACCCGACCGTTATAAGATCTTCACCCGTAATACCACTGTCAGCCCCTGTGTCCTTTGGCTTACAACCCGCCATAAGACAACAGAGGCTCACAATGATAAATACATATATTATATTTCCTACTGATGATCTCGTCACTGTTTTTTCAATGATTTTTTCTTACGTGCGATCACTATAGACTGGACGACAAGGAACAGACAAAGCATTGCCGCTACAGTGATACCCGTCCACCAAGCCTGATCGAATCCCGCAGATGATACTATACTCTGGATCGTTGCGAGAGACATAACGCCGAACAGAGTTCCTATTATGTTTCCGACGCCTCCGGTAAGCATCGTACCGCCGATGATCGACGAAGCTATGGCATTCATTTCCGCTCCGGTTGCATGACTCGCAGCTCCCGATCCTACATGCAGGAAGTATACGTACCCGCCTATGCCCGCAAGCACGCCGCACATAAGGTGTGCGAAAAACTTGGTACGCTTTACGTTGATACCTAGCATGAGTGCACTCGTTCTGTTACCGCCTACAGCATAGAACGAACGACCGAGCTTTGTGTACCTGAGCACGAAGAAAAGTATGATCACGATGAGCAGTGCAATGAACACACCGATCTCGATCTTGGCCGGAACAAGTTTACCCTTTTTGTTCACGGTACCGAGGAACGCTATCCTTATGGGCTCTTTAAGTCTGTTAAAAGCCTCGTTCTCAACGTTGAACGGGTTCGTATGAACGATCGTAGTCATACCTCTTGCGAAGAACATACCTGCAAGTGATACGATAAACGGCTGTATATCAAGATACGCTATAAGGTATCCCTGTACGAGGCCGTACGCAAGACCGATCCCGAGCGCTATGAGCATGGACACGGCAACGTTACCGGGTGTCAGATTTTTCTCGGGACTGAGTACATTCCTGTCAAGGTATACCGCGCAGCACATGCTGACAAGTGCAGCTACACCGCCGACCGAAATATCGATGCTTCCGATGATCATAACGAGCGTAAGCCCGCATGCCATAAGTATCAGGGCCGCATTGGCATTAAGTATGTTAAGGAATGTCTGAAGCTTTAAGAAGCCTTTTCCCTGGAAGATCATAGCTCCAATATACATTGCAAAGAAAACCACGATCGTAATGGTAAGGAGTATGGTGGTATCGGAAATATTCCTGCGTTTTGTATTCATTTACGCCACCTCCTTCTTAGCCGAAAGCTTCTTGAACTGCGCACTGATCCACTCTCTGACGGTAGGTGCCGAGAATACGACAAGCACTATGACAACGATCGCCTTATAAGCCGACAGTGCATCGGAACTGACCTTCATCTTGTAAAGCGTTGTGGTCAGGAACTGTATAACGTATGCACCTATTATCGATGCCCACATGTTAAACTTACCGCCTGAAAGAGGGTTTCCTCCGAGAGCTACGGCAAGGATCGCATCCATTTCGATATCTTTCGCGATGACCGAATAGTTGATCGTTGACAGTCTGGATGTCTTGATTAGTGCGGCAACGGCAACGCAGAGTCCGAGGATCACGAACGAAATGAACTTCACGAGTTCAGGGTTCAGTCCGTTAAGTCTTGAAGAACTCGGATTGATACCTACAGCCTGCGTATAAAGACCGAGTGTCGTAAACTTGAGCACCAGGAAGATGACTATCATGCAAAGTGCCGCTATGAACACCGGTGCGGGAACGGGTATCCCGGGTATGTAACCGCCAAAATATGCAAACGTCGGATCAGGCACTATGGGAAGCTCGTTGTTATTGATCCACGCTGCAATGGAACGACCCGCAGTAAACAATATGAGCGTCGCTACCATCGGCTGTATCTTGAAATACGCTACGAGTATTCCGTTAAATGCTCCACAGATCATACCGACAACACATGCCACAAGGAAACCGACTATTATGGGAGCCTGTATCGTCTCCGGACGGGAATTGGCTCCGCAGAGTACGCGCAGAAGAGCCGATCCGCATATGGCAATAGTTGCACCGACCGAAATATCCTGTCCGCCTGATGCCGCCGTAACGAGTGTCATTCCTATCGCAAGGATCGCCAGCTCCGAGCCGTAATCAAGTATTGTGATAAGATACCCCGACAAAACGGGATTTCCTGCCGAATTGGTCTTGGGTGTGATCACGAAGAATGACGGATCACAGATGAGATTGAATATGATCAGAAGCAGTAACGCCGCGAGCGGTATTATGATCTGACTGTGTATCAGTTTTCCGAATATCCCGGAACCTGATTTTTTATTATTTGCCATCACTTTCACCTCCGGCTATAGTACTCATGATCTTATTCTGGTTAAGATCATCTCCTGTAAGCTCTCCGACCACATGTCTGTCACGCATTACGATGAGTCTTGAGCATGTTCTGAGCATCTCATCCGTTTCGGATGAAATGAACGTTATCGCCATACCTTCGCTTGCAAGCTTTAATACAAGCTTCTGGATATCAACCTTGGTTCCGACATCGATACCACGGGTTGGCTCATCAAGTATCAGATAATCGGGATGAGTAAGAAGCCATCTTGCAAGTATGACCTTCTGCTGATTACCGCCCGAAAGAGACTTGATAGGTGTGTCAGCCGATGCGGTCTTGATATCAAGAAGCTTTATATACTCATCGGCAAACTTGTATGCCTCGGCTTTGCTGAACGGATGCATCGCACCCTTAAGCACCTGATATGCCAGAACGATATTCTCTCTTACCGAAAGGTCACCGACGATACCGTCAACCTTACGGTCTTCGGGAAGGTATGCAATACCTTTCTTCATTGCATCTATGGGTTTCGAAATCTTAACCTGTTTTCCGTCCTTTGTCTTCTCACCGGAAAGGTTGCGGTCTGCTCCGAATATCGCTCTTACGCACTCCGAACGTCCCGATCCGAGAAGTCCGGTAAATCCGTTAACCTCACCCTTATTGATATGAAAATCAAACGGATATACAGCTTCCGTACTTGATAAGTTTGTTGCCGTAAATACAGGTGTTTCGTTAGCTTTCTTTTCATATGCGGCATTTTCGCTCTTGATATCGGACATGTCGTCAAGTTCCTTACCGAGCATCTTTGATACGAGCTGGACTCTCGGAAGATCCTTGATCTCATATTCTCCGACAAGCTGGCCGTCACGAAGCACTGTGATCTTGTCACATACTTCGTAAACCTGATCAAGGAAATGGGTAACGAAAATTATTCCTACTCCCTTTGCTTTCAGATCTCTCATGAGCTTGAACAGTTTTTCAACTTCCTGCTCGTCAAGAGAAGACGTGGGCTCATCGAGGATGAGAACCTTACAATCCATATCAACCGCACGCGCGATCGCAACCATCTGCTGAACCGCGATCGAGCAGCTTGCGAGCTGCTGTGCCGGCTTAGCGGGTATTGCCAGTTCATTAAGGATCTTACCCGCATCTTCATTCATTTTTTTCCAATTTCTGATGGTGCTGTGCTCTCTTCCTATGAACATATTCTCGGCCACCGAAAGATTGGGACACAGCGTTATTTCCTGATACACCGTACTGATACCGAGATTCTGGGCATCCTGCGGTGACTTGATGGAGACGGCATTATCATTAAGGATTATCTCACCCTCATCCTTGGTATAAACCCCGGTCAGAACCTTTATAAGAGTGGATTTCCCGGCACCATTCTCTCCCATGAGCGCGTGGATCTCTCCTTCACATAATGTGAAATCCACATTCTGCAAGGCATGTACTCCGGGGAACACCTTGTCAATACCACGCATTTTCAGTACTTCTTTTCCCATAATGAGTGGATTCACCTCCCAATTCATATTTTTTCAAAAAAAGGGCGCGAGATATACGCTCTCGCGCCCTTTTATACTTATCTTATCTTAAATTAGATACCGTAGTTCTCAACATCATCAGCTGTGATCGTTGTTGCATCAAAGCCCTTCTCGTTCATGATGATGGTCTTCTCTGCAGGCTCGTTTCCTGCCTGAAGCTCGTCGATAACCTGAAGGATGTACTCTGACTGGAAAGGATTACACTGTCCGTCATAGTTCCAGTTCTGGTCAAGGAGTTCCTGAAGTGCCCACTTGTTGCAGTCGAAGCCCATTACGATAACGTCTTTGCCAACGCCGTGTGAGATGTTAGCTGCGTCAAGAGCTGCAACAGCACCCTTAGCCATATCGTCGTTCTCAGCGTAGATTACGTTGAACTTCTCGCCTGAGTCGATAACTGACTGAACGATCTGCTGT
>CADCPL010000308.1 GCA_902803305.1 uncultured Lachnospiraceae bacterium | reverse complement strand
TATACCGAGACCCTCTGCAAAACCTTTTGCAAACGCCGTCTTTCCGACTCCGAGATCTCCTATGAGCGCGTATACGTCGCCTTTTTTCGACTCCCTTGCTATATCTGCCGCAAGGCTTCGCGTATCATCTTCGCCAAACGAATCGATTGTTCTCTGCATTATCTTATATTTACCTGCTTTGCATCCATGTGGGTGCTGATCATCCTGATCACTTCGTCTTTTTGGGGCCCCAGATCATCCTTCGGGAAAATGCACGCATTTATCCTGTTCGTATATACGATGATCGAACGGTTTGTGGATACCGCCTTATACATCCTGTCCCAGGGAAGGCTGTCCGTATCGTCGCCGCTCTTTACGGTGATACCCTCATCATTTAGCACATAATGCAGTGGCTGACGAAATACCGCATTGTTCTTTACCTGCCTGCCCGAACGAAAATAAAGGGCTACAGGCTGATAAAACACGCAGATCACGCCGGCTATGAGATAGAGCCACTGATCCGACACAAAAAAACCTATGATCAGCACTATCCCGAGCAGTTCACCGATTATTCCCGCAAAAGAAGTAAATGTATGTCTGAGCATATAGTCATACATCTTTCCGGTTGTCATGTTCACATCGAATTCTATGCTGCTCATTTGCGAAGATCCTCGTAGAACTGAACCATTGTCATATACTGATACGGAGCGACCCATATGATCGCCACACCAAAACTCATAAGTACGAGCGCATAATACCCGATGAAAGACAGAAGCATATACAGATATCTGAATATATTGCCTTTCATGAGCCTGAAGCTTTCGGTCATGAAATACTTTACATCCATGTCGACATCATCTATATACAGCATGTAGCACATACCTTCATACATATTTACCGTAAAGGATGCGATAAAGCCCAGCAGATACAGGATAGTCCATAGAAGGAACTTCTTTCCGTCCGTAACACCCGTGAGGCTTAATATGTTTGATGGCAGCAGAAAAATGATCTGAATGACAGTCAGGATGAGACTCATTATTATGACTTTGTCGGGGTGATTTTTGAATACAAAAAATGCATCGGTCACCGCCGGTCTGTCGCCTCTTGATATCATCATGATCACATTTATATATCCCACAAACAGAACGGTTGAGAGTGCTCCTACAACGAGCGAGAACACGGTACTGACAAGAAGGCTTTTTACCGTGGTTCCCTGATCACCGCTTCCGGGCGTCATAAGACCCGAGCCCATCATTGAGAATACAAGGATCATCAGGATAGTATAAATAAGCGCAAAAACAAGAGCAAAGGTACCTGTTGCTATCCCGTAACTTCCAAGTAACCGGTCCTTTGCCGCAAGCTTTAAGTCAGATATCGATGTTTTTTTCATTAATATGGCTCCCGAACCCCTTCCGTACGGTATTATCCGGCAAGATCAACGCTCTGCCCGACAAGACCCATGGCATCATTCGCCTTCTTGTTCTGCTGGTAAGGGTTCTTTTCGTTGTTATATTTGATCTGGGTATGGGTAGTACCTCCCGATACGTAGGTCCTCCCGCACTCAGGACATATCGCCGTGTGTATCGTCACACTTGCATTTATGACTTTGCCGTTTTGCTGTTCAGCCTTGGAATACGCATTAGCCACGTGCTCCTGCTCGTGGGCACGTACTCTTGCACCTGCGGCTTCAGGAGAGATATGCTGGGCACTCTTGAAGGATACGTTCTCATCGGAACCGTCCTGATACTTCCTCTCCTTACAGGTCTGGCACTCGGCAGGAGAAGATTTGCGTCCGGGTGCGACCTTTGTCGATTCTCCCGGATTCTTGACGGCCCCGACTTTGCCCTGATCATCGCCGGACTGCACATCCGCTGCGTATGATCCCTGATATCCGCCGTATATGTATCCGGAAAGCGGCATATTGCCAAATCCGTTTATACCGATCATAGGCCATCCTCCTGTTCTGTGATAAACTGCTCTATCTTCTCGTAAGCATCGTCGCCGTACATCTGCCTGAGCGTACTCTCATCCTGTTCAAGTACGTTCCTGTACTGCTCGATAAAGTTCTTACGGAATTCCGGATTGGTCTTGTACATGACCAAAGGAAAAGCCACCGAAACTATCACGAGCACGAACGATACAACCAGTCCGACTATCGAAAGTATAAGACCTGTCTTCGCTCTCGGACGAAGTGCCTCCTCGCCGCCTTTTGACAGCAGCGCGAGCACTATACCTATCGCAGAGAATATGAACGG
>CADCPL010000307.1 GCA_902803305.1 uncultured Lachnospiraceae bacterium | reverse complement strand
ATTATTGTGTCAGCAACAACCAGAATACTTCCGACAACTATCAGAAGCACAGAAATGTATTGAAGGCGGCTTACTTTCTCTTTCATGAATATGCGTCCGCCGATCATGGAAAAAACGGGATAAACTGCAAGTACGGGATCGGTCGAAATTGAATCTATAGCCATGGCGTAACTGTAAAACACGATTCCTATGTTGTCTGTTACGGACCCAAGGAGTCTTGGAAGGTTTTCCTTCTTCAGAGGATGATACACATCGTGTTCTTTGATAAGTAAGTAAATCCAGCATCCAAGCGAAAATACTGAATATTCCATTCCGACAATGATGATACTGTCGCCCTCCGGCATTGAATAACCGAATGTATTGTCCAGACAAATACCGGAAACGACTGTTTCCATGGAATCGATCATAGCAAACAGGATCGGAAAGATCAGGGTTCCCAGTCCGCGCCATTTCCAACTTGTCCGGTTGCCGTCTGTGCCGGATTTTTCTTTACGCCGGCCCTCACGGTTTCGGGAATATGCCAGCAATACGATACTCAACAGTATTACAACCATTCCGGTTGTTCTGAGAGGTGTAAGAAGATTTGTTATTGAATCAACACGACCAAGTATCAGATATGCCGCAATAAGCAGGATGGTGGATGTCCCGCCGCTTATTCCTTCGAGGGGAGATTCGACAGTGACTTCATTATATATATATCCGTTGAAGGAAACCGTATTAATTATCGGATAAACGATACCAAACACCGTCATCGGCCAGTATCTGACGGCACTTTCAAATATAGAAAACGGTTCATCCCGCATTGTCAGATATATCGCAGAGATCATGAAAAAGACTATTCCTACGGATACGGAATATTTGACAGCAGTGTGATCTTCAGGCTCCTTGTGTATACCGGCTTTGTATATCAGTCCGGTTGCGGCCCATAGGAGAACTACAAGAATGATGTACACAAACCAATTACTGTACATATAGCTCCTCTTTACATGAATTATAGGTTTCTCCGATGATTTAATTATACGATAAAGCGCGTCTGTAATACAATATTACATATATACCTATTGACATAGTATGTGAATATGTATATAATCTGAAAAATTACATTTTTAGCACATAGTGGAAAATAACATGCTTTTTAACACGAAACTCCTTCACGGAAAAAGTACACAGGGTTTTGAATCCGGCCAGATCCTTCCGCCAATCTCTCAGGTCAGTGCATTCAGATATGAGAGCATGGAAGATCTTGAAAAGGTCTTTGACCATAAGAAGATGGGGTATGCATACACAAGAATAGGAAATCCGACGCTCGGTGCGTTTGAACAGAGGATCAGCGAACTTGAAGGAGGAGCCGGGGCGGTAAGTTGCAGCAGTGGAATGTCGGCTATTTCTTCAGCAATACTCGCCATATGTGAAAGCGGTGATGAGATCATAGCCGGAAGTGGTCTGTATGGTGGAACGATAGGTCTTCTACACGATTTTGAAAAACTAGGGATTCATACTGTTTACGCGGATGAACTAAATGGCGGATCAGTAAGAAGTCTGATAAATGAAAAAACCCGTTTGGTCTTTGCGGAACTGATATCCAATCCCTCACTTAAGGTAGTTCCTGTTGCGGAAGTTGCCGAAGCTGCACATGAAGCGAGTATTCCACTGTTTGTCGATTCAACTACAGCAACACCGTTTATCGCACGTCCGCTTCTACTCGGAGCAGATGTTGTTATCCATTCAACATCTAAATACTTAAACGGCGGCGGTAATTCAATAGGCGGGATTATTGTTGACGGAGGAAAGTTTAAATGGGATTTTTCGAAGCATACATCGCTTGCGGAATATAAAAAATATGGCCCGATGGCTTTTTCGGTAAGACTTCGTACCGATATATGGGAAAATCTCGGAGGCTGTATGGCTCCCGCCAATGCTTTCCTAAGTTATATAGGGACAGATACTCTGGGACTTCGAATGGAAAAGATATGTGACAATGCTGATAAGCTTGCGCATGCACTTAATAAGATCCCGGGGATAGAAGTAAATTACCTTACACTGCCCCAACATCCGCATCACAACTGTGTTGACAGTCAGCTTGGAGGGTACGGCGGAGGCATTTTAAGTTTCAGGGCGGGTTCAAAGGAACGGGCATTTGCAATTATCAATTCGCTTAAGTATGCATATATCGCAAGCAATATAGGAGATATAAGGACACTCGTGATCCACCCGGCATCAACTTTATATGTCCAGGCGAGCCGCGAGGAGACAGAAGCGGCAGGAGTATATGAAGACACGATAAGAGTCAGTGTCGGCATCGAAGACGCGGAGGATCTTATAGATGACTTCACACAGGCAATACAGAATAACCCCATCAGCACTTAAGAAGATGAAGGAGCATCTGATGGGAGAATATCCCAAAGAGGGATGTGGGGTCCTCGCGGGAGGAGAAGATGGATCGATTGAAGAGGTTTTCCTTATCAAAAATTCTGCGGATCGTGAAAGATCAGCAGGGTATTACGAGATAGATCCGTTTGAAATGTATGAACTGGAAAAAAAAGCGGAAGAAAAAGGATACGTTATTCTTGGATTCTATCATTCACATCCTGACTGTGAGGCAATGATATCATCGGAAGACAATGAATATATGTTACCGCAGATGCTGTACGTTATAGCATCGGTAAACAATGGAAAATGTGGAGAAATAAGAGGTTACATAAAGGATTTGTAAAACAATGAAGGTTTATATTTCTGCAACATTAAGAAACTATTTCGGGAAAAATCATGTGATAGAGACTGAGGCAGATAATGTCAGATCTGTACTAAAAAGCATTACAGATGAGTATCCGGATGCGAAACATATTCTTTTTGACAAGGACGACAAATTAAGAAACTTTGTCCGGATCTATGTCGGGAGTGATGATTATACCGCAACGGATATGTGGTACAAGCAGCTTGACGAAGGAAATGAGGTACTTATTCTCCCCGCAATTGCAGGAGGGGCCCCAAATGATTCGATCATCAATGAAGCAAGGATGAAAGCACAGACTCTTGATGATAACGATATAAAACGGTTTGAAAAACACCTCCTGTTAAAGGAGATAAGTGTTAAGGGTCAGAAAAGGATAAAAGCAGCAAGAGTTGTCGTTTGCGGAGCAGGTTCGTTAGGATCTTCGGTAATACAGTACCTTGCGGCAGCAGGCGTCGGGACGATAAAAGTCATCGACGATAATGATGTATCCCTTGCAGATGTTTCAAGCCAGGTTCTCCACAGCAGCCGCGATGTCAACAGACCCAAAGTTGCATCAGTAAAGGATAAAGTCAGAAATATCAATAAGAGTATAGAGTTCGAAGCCGAGAACGTAAGACTGAATGTGGATAATATAGCGGAACTCATTGACGGATACGATCTTGTTATAGACTGTACAGACAACTACAAAGCAAGATACATGATCAATGATGCATGTGCACTTTTTGATATCCCTTTGGTGTTTGCATCCATATATCAATACGAAGGAAGAGTGGGCATTTTCAATCACAACGGCGGTCCATGTTTGCGCTGCTTGTATCCCGAGCCGCCGGAGCCGGGCCTTGTTCCCACATGTGCGGAGGGCGGAACGATCAGCCCGCTTGCCGGTATTATCGGGAGCATTCAGGCAAATGAGGCACTAAAACTCATCATAGGGATTGGAGATCATCTTGACGGAAAACTCCTGACGTTTGACAGCCTGTATCTGAGCTCACGAATCTTAAACGTTAAAAAGGACAGTAAGTGTCCGCTCTGCGGTCTGTCCAAGACGATCCTTTCGGTCGAGGATTTTGATTATGAAGACTTCTGCGGCCTTAAGCAGGACGAAAGCGAAATACCGGTTGAAGGACTGACGCCCCAGGAATTTGCAAAGAGAATGGATAATAACGATCCAATGACCATCATAGATGTCAGGGAGCCTCATGAGCGAGCTATCATGCGTATTCCCAACACGATTGTTATTCCGATAGGACAACTCGCAAGGAGAATGAAAGAGCTTGATCCCGAAGTGGATACGATATTCATATGTAAATCGGGAAAGCGCAGCATTCTTGCCATCAATACACTTCGTGAAGCAGGATACGAAGGAAAAATGTACAACCTTAAAGGCGGCATAGATGCGATGAAGGATAT
>CADCPL010000306.1 GCA_902803305.1 uncultured Lachnospiraceae bacterium | reverse complement strand
GTCATATCGAGAGGACAAAGATGCTCGTACATGTCGTGGATGCATCCGGAAGCGAGGGAAGAGACCCTATTGAGGATGTTTATGCGATAAACCGTGAGCTTGAAGCATATGATATAAAGCTTTCCGAAAGACCCCAGATCATCGCTGCGAATAAGATCGATGCCATAACCGAAGGCGATCCGGTCGCTAAGCTCAAAGAAGAATTCGAACCCAAGGGAATAAAAGTCATAGGTATATCTGCGGCTACAAGAGCCGGGATAGATGAGCTTATTGGAGAGGTCAGGAATCAGCTTTCCGAGCTTCGTACCAATCCGATGGTGTTTGAGAGTGAATATACGCCTTCAAGAGGTGACGATGCCGCATCATATGAGGTGTTCTACGATGAGAAGGCTGCGGTTTACTGTGTTGAAGGTCCCAAGATCGAGAAAATGCTCGGCTATACGAACCTTGACTCGGAAAAGGGCTTCACATTCTTCCAGAAGTTCATGCAGGAAAACGGCATCATCGACGAACTCAAAGCTCTCGGTATACAGGAAGGCGATACGGTAAAACTGTACGGATGGGAATTTGAGTTTTTTGAATAAAAAATTACAGGTGATATATAATGACAAGCAAGCAAAGGGCTTATTTAAAAAGCATCTCAAGTACATATGAGTCGATATTCCAGATAGGAAAGAGCAGTATCACGCCGGAAATATGCGCCGCGGTCGATGAGGCGCTTACCGCAAGGGAGCTTATCAAACTCAGCGTTCTAAAAAACTGTGCCGATGATCCGAATGAGATAGCACGTGTTCTTGCCGAGAGGACAAGATCGCAGATCGTTCATGTTATCGGGAAGAAGATAGTATTATTCAGGCAGAATACAAAAAAAGAAGACAGGAAGATAAAGCTTCCGCTCGAGTGAATGATGAATAACACAAGTTATCAAAAGAAAACCGGAATACTCGGGGGTACGTTTAATCCGATACATACAGGACATCTGATGCTGGCAGAGAATGCGCTTGAGTACTGCAAGCTTGATGAAGTTCTCATTATGCCGAGTGGGTGTTCATATTTTAAGGATCAGAATACCGTTGCGTCTGTTACCGACAGGATCAGCATGGCAAGGCTTGCGATAGAGGGAAATGATAAACTTGTGCTTTCAACTGTCGAGACTGAGCGGGCCGGGAACAGCTATACATATGAAACGCTTGATATTTTATGCAGTCAGGACAGTTCTACCCGTTATTATTACATAATCGGAGCCGACACGCTGTTCTCTATGGAAACATGGAGAAATCCCGGGGACATATTCTCAAAATGCACGGTCGTCTGCGCAAAAAGGGAAGGTTTCTCCGATGAAAAGATGACAGAGCAGAAAAAACGGCTTGAGAGCATGTTTGGTGCGGATATCATCCTGATGGATATACCTGAGGTACCGATTTCATCTTCAATGATAAGAAAGCTCATGTCGGATGGTTACAGCTGCAAATATTACATCCCCGACAAGGTGCTTGAATACATAAAAGAAAAAGGATTATATGGGTTCGATCGTAATTGATGAAAACTATGAAAACTGCCGCAAGTTACTTAAGGACAGCATAGGCAGCAAAAGGTATATGCATTCGATCGGTGTCAGCAATACGGCGGCATGCCTTGCGATGAGATACGGATCTGATGTGAAGAAGGCGTATCTGGCAGGACTGTTACACGACTGTGCAAAGGGACTCAAAGATGTGCAGCTTGTTGAAACCGTAGAAAGGGCCGGCATTGAGATATCGCCGCTCGAGACTGACAATCCGGAACTTCTTCATTCCAAAGCCGGAAGTGTCGTTGCCAAAGATAAATACGGGATAGACGATAAGGATATATTAAGCGCGATATTCTATCATACGACAGGAAAGCCCGGTATGACAGTTCTTGAAAAGATCATATTTGTCGCAGATTATATCGAACCGAACCGTACGGATCTTCCCGGACTTGATGATATTAGAAAAACAGCATTTGTAAATATCGATACG
Source organism: uncultured Lachnospiraceae bacterium (assembly GCA_902803305.1). Taxonomy (GTDB): domain Bacteria; phylum Bacillota; class Clostridia; order Lachnospirales; family Lachnospiraceae; genus UBA2868. Next base: position 614 of record CADCPL010000306.1, on the reverse strand, counting down.
GCAATTGAGATGATATGCAAAAACACACTTGATTATCTTAAGAAGAACGGTAAGGCTATAGACAGGGCTACCGTTGATACATACGAGTATTACAGGAGAGGATAAATGGCATTATCAGTTGAGGCACAGAAAATAATAGAGACAGGCGTCAAAGCACTGTCCGATAAGAAAGCAGAAGATATAACGGTTATTGATATCTCGGAGATAAGCATCATCGCCGATGCTCTTGTCATTGCCAGCGGCAACAACAAGAAGCAGATACAGGCGATGAGCGATGAAGCCGATGAAAAGCTGTCAAATGAGGGATTTGCGCATTATTGTATTGAGGGATATGATAATGCAGGCTGGGTACTCATCGGCTATAATGACGTAATATTCCATCTGTTCGATAAAGAGAGCAGACAGTTCTACGATCTTGAGCGTCTCTACAGAGACGGAAGATTCATAACTACATAAAGCGGAATACACCGTAAACACGCCCAAGGATGTCTACATGGTCTACTATGATGGGCTCCATCGTATCGTTCTCGGGCTGGAGACGGTAGTGTCCGTTCTCTTTGTAATATGTCTTGACCGTGGCGGAATCATCCACAAGAGCCACAACTATATCACCG
>CADCPL010000305.1 GCA_902803305.1 uncultured Lachnospiraceae bacterium | reverse complement strand
TTATACATTTATATGATACAGCAGGAAGAGGAAATATAATGCTTGAAAATATTGACACGAAACTACTTGAAAAGGCCATGAATGCAAAGACTAAAGAAGACGCTCTTGAAATACTGAAGCAGGGCGGTGTTGAACTGACTGAGGAGGATCTTCAGCATATATCCGGTGGAGAGGGCGATGAAGGACTCTGCTGGACTATTTGTCCTAGTGACGGCGGAAAATGTGTAGTGTACTGTGATCCTTACAATACAATATTATTCTGATATAGACGGCGCATAAACATGATATGAATCAAATTGGATCATGAGAATACTAAACGTTCATCATAAAGCATTAAATAAACTGTTGCGTATACAAATACCGGAGCCGGGTCAGATTATACGTCCTTTTACCTACCTGATAACAGCGAAGGTTCCGGAGGGTCTTCTGGTTTACCAGGAGTCTCTTTGTGATCTTGTCCTTTTGGAAGGAGATGAGTGTTCTCTGCTGAAACAGGATATGCTTTCCGGAGAGCTGTCCGAGACACAAAAATACCTTTTGGAGCACGGCTTTTTAGTACAGGACGATCAGGATGACGGGGATTTCTGCCAAAACGTACGGGAAGCAGCCAGACTGGTACGTTTTCTTACGAATAAAAAAGGGTATCCGGGATTTACCATATTGACCACCACATCCTGCAATGCCCGCTGTTTTTACTGCTTTGAAAAAGGTCTTAAAAACGAATCCATGACAGAGGAAACGGCGGATACGGTTGCAAAATTCATTCTTGATGAGGGAAATCCTGATAAGGTCAGACTGGGGTGGTTTGGCGGTGAGCCGACAGTAAACTCCAAAGTGATCGACCGGATCACAAAAACACTTTCCGATGCAGGAAGAAAGTATACCTCTTCAATGATATCCAATGGATTTCTGTTTGATGAAGAACTTGTTAAAAAAGCTTCCGAACTGTGGAAGCTTGAAAGCATACAGATCACGCTGGACGGTACAGAGGAAACATATAACACAAGGAAGGCTTATGTAGGCGTGACAGAGAGTGCATTTCAGAGGGTAATAAAAAACATAGGACTTCTTCTGGATGCAGGAATAAGAGTTTCCATACGCCTTAATGTGGACACGGAAAACGCTGATGATCTGTGCGAGCTATCAAAACAGTTGGAAAGACGTTTCCGGGGCAAAGAGAACTTGAATATCTATGCCAGATCGCTGTTTGAGAACGATTGCATGACATCCACCCTCGAAGAAAGAATGAAGGAAGATCAGCGAGTGGAAAAGCATCTTGAAGAACTGGGATACCAGATCAGACAAGCATTGGATATTTTTCCACAAACGGCGCATTGCATGGCGGACAGTGGCAGCGCCCCGGTAATTATGCCTGACGGAAGCTTAAAAAGCTGTGAACATATCAACTCTTCATCAGATTGGGGAAGTGTGTTCGATCCCAAGCCGCGCCCGGAGGAAGAGACGGCATTTTGGAATGAAAAGCTACCGGAACTGGAAGAGTGCAAGGATTGTCTGGCATATCCTTCGTGTATCCGTCTGAAACATTGTGAAACTGAAACCGAGGTATGTTCGGAATCTGTGAAACAGGGGAAAATAAAGGTTCTGCAACAGAGACTTTTGTATACCTGGGATGTTATAAAAGAGCGTAAAAAACAGGAGGAATCAAAATGAACAGGAAAAACAACTTAGTGATCATTGCAGGGTTACTTGTATTCTCGCTTCTTTGCGGATGCGGATCGGTAAACGTTAATATCAATTCACCGAAGGCTTCGGCAAATGGTTCATCCGGATCAGATACTGCATCCTCTGGCACTGATGATCTCGCTTCTTTCCCTCAGCTTACAAGCAAGAACTATGATTTTTCAAAATATGATGACGATAAGAATAAGTATTTCGACGTTCACGGTACCATATGGTCACTTACGGATGATTCCGCCAAGCAATACCCGAACCTTGTTGCCCCTCTTAAAGAGATTGCCGACAATGAGAAGAAATTTGCCGAAGACAGTATCAGCCAGTATGACAACGAGGCAAAATCCTTTTTCGAAGATAACAAGAAGTCAGGATATAACGGCGGCGGTTATGAATGCGTTGTAGATACAGGTCTTGCTTGTGGGGATCCCAAGGTCCTGAGCCTAGTCTCCACACAGGAAACTTTCTTTGGCGGAGCACATCCGGATACAGCTACTCTGACATTCAATTTGGATTCACAGACAGGTGATTTCATTCCCCTTTCAGATATCATAAAGGACAGAGCCGGTCTTGATGCGATATTAAAGGATGCTCTTACAAAACAGTACCCCGATCATAATTTCTTTGACCTTGACGACTCGCTTTCAAAGCTTAAAACGGATGCCGACGTGTTTGACCGCACCCCTTATATGAGCGATCCCACATACGTATATGCATTCAGTCCGAACGGTCTGACATTCTTTTTTAACGCTGCTGTTCTTTCACCACACTCGGACGGTGGTGAACAGATAGATCTGACATATGATGACCTGTCATCTGTACTTTCTGATAAATACCTGCATTTGTATGATTAACAGTTAAGCAGTAAGCGCCAAATAATTCGGCGGGTTGCAAGTATATAAATATTAGGTACAAGGGTTAAAGCCCATAAACATACCCCAGTCTCGTGATGAAACTGGAGCACCTTGA
>CADCPL010000304.1 GCA_902803305.1 uncultured Lachnospiraceae bacterium | reverse complement strand
CGAATACTTCCGACTGCTGCCGTATCTCATCCTCGCTCATTCCTTCCGTATCGACTCCCATCTCGTCGAAGTATTCTATCACTTCTTCGATGTTTTCCACAACAACAGACATCGATTCTTCGAGAAAATCACTCGCCTCATCGGGTGTGGATGCGATCTCCTCGTCAAACAGCTGTCCCTGGTTCTCCAGGAAATAATTAAGCACATCTTTTTCAAACATGATCTACGCTCCTTCTATCGGAATAAAAACCCTGCTGTTTATCACAGCATCTTCTGCGGATTCATCTGCGGCATTCCTGCAAAATACATCCTGCGCGCACACAAGATCCCTGCCGCGCTTATCTATCCGTTCATACGTTCCGTCCGGCTGTTCTATCCTTGCCTTTACGGTATCGGCAAGAAGTGTCTCGAGTATACCTATCACTCTTTCCTTCAGGTTCTCATCAAGTATCGGGAACATTATCTCAACACGGCGCAGGAGGTTTCTGGGCATCCAGTCCGATGACCCGCAGTACACTTCACTGTTCCCTGCGTTTTCAAAATAGAATACCCTGCTGTGCTCGAGAAAATCACCCACGATACTTCGTACCGTGATGTTTTCCGATACGCCCTTTACCTGCGGCTTGAGGCAGCATATGCCGCGCACGATAAGGTCGATCTTAACACCCGCACATGATGCATCGTATAGAGCCAGTATTACTTCCTTGTCGCATATCGCATTTACTTTTGCTATTATGCGTGCCCTCTTTCCTGCCCTGGCATTGTTTGCTTCTCGTTCGATCAAGTGGATGAACCTGTCCTTGAGCCAGAGCGGTGCAAGCGAAAGCCTGTTCCAGTAAAGCGGCTCCGAATAACCGCTGAGCATGTTGAACACAGCCGTTGCATCCTCTCCTATCTGTTCCGCGCAAGTAAGAAGTCCCAGATCGGTATAGAGCTTGGCCGTACTGTCGTTATAGTTACCCGTTCCGAGATGTACGTACCTGCGTATCCCGTCTTCTTCACGTCTGACGACGAGCGTTATCTTGCAGTGTGTCTTGAGTCCGACAAGTCCGTATATGACATGAACTCCGGCTTTCTCAAGCTTGCGTGCCCATACGATATTGTGTTCCTCATCAAAGCGGGCCTTCAGTTCAACGAGAACCGTGACCTGCTTACCGTTCTCCGCAGCCTCGGCAAGTGCCGCAACAATCGGCGAATTACCGCTCACTCTGTAGAGCGTCTGCTTGATCGCAAGAACTTCGGGATCACGCGCCGCACTCTTTACAAAATCTATCACAGGATCAAAAGTCTGATACGGATGATGCATCAGTATATCATGCATCCTTATCGACTCGAATATGTCACCTCCGTCGTTTATCTCATGAACTGCTGCCGGCACGTGGTCCGCTCTCTTTAAATGCTCGAATCCGGGAGTACCGTACAGCTTCATAAGAAAAGTCAGATCTATGGGCCCTGGGATACTGTATATGTTGTCCTCTCTTACCGACAGCTCCATCTTCAGTATCTCCATAAGGCCGGGATCGATGTCCTCTGCCACTTCGAGCCTGATGACCTCACCCCATTGACGGCGCTTGATCTGCTTTTCTATCTCTTTCAAAAGGTCTGCAGCCTCTTCCTCATCGATCGAAAGGTCTGCATTTCTCATTATCCTGTAAGGGTAGGCACAGAACACGTCATAATTTAGGAACAGTTTTGACATGTTACGCTCAATGACTTCTTCGAGCAGAATGAAAGTCCTTCCCGAAGTTGACGGAAGTTCAACGATCCTCGGAAGCACGGACGGAACCTGGACCGTTGCAAAATCACGCGAGTCCTCGCCCTTCTTTCCTATCAGCGCTCCTATGTTGAGTGACTGATTTCGTACAAGCGGGAACGGTCTTGACGAATCCACGGCCATCGGTGTCAGTACCGGGTACACTTCCTCCTCGAAATATCTGTCAACATACTCGGCCTGCTCGCCGGAAAGATCCTCGTGCCTTGTGATGAAGTTGATACCCTCGGCCTCCATGAGCGGAAGGAGCGTATGCAAAAGCACGAAATACTGCGTCTCGACAAGTTCGTGTGTCTTATGTGATATCGCCGATAGCTGATCATCTATCGTCATGCCCGCGATATCTTTTTTGGTATAGCGCGCATGCTGCATATCGATAAGAGACGCCACTCTTACCATGAAAAATTCATCGAGATTCGACGCTGTTATCGACAGGAATTTGAGTCTCTCCATCAGAGGGTTTGACACATCCGTCGCCTCTCCGAGAACTCTCTCATCGAACATCAGCCACGACAGTTCTCTGTTTACGTAGTAATCCTTATTACCCAAATCATTCATGCTCATAACCTCTTATAGCGCAGCACCGGTTTGATAGAGAACACTTCCTCAAAAAGCGATGCTTTTCTGAAGAAGAATCCCTGCTCCAGATCTATATCATCCACCGTGAAAACATTTATGATAAGTTCGTTTCCCTTAACGGAAAACCTGACATCGTTCACCTTGGTCCTGTAGCTCCTGCACACGCCGTCCGCTATGCGGAACATCGCGGAGAGCTTGGCTATCTTGATATAATTTTCTTTGTCTATGAGTGATGTTGTCGCAACCTCATTGTAGTACCTGAACTGCGTTTTATTGAACCGCACTATGTTCGCCACGATCTCCCGTTCCGCGTGCGACAGTCCGATCATCTCTGTTGCCATGATTATGTCGTATCCGCATTCCGCTCCGGCTTCTATGCTGATGTATCTGCCGCAATCGTTAAGAAGAGACGCGATGATGAGCAGAAGCTTGTCACGTCTGGCCATACCATGTATCTTACGCGTCGCATCAAACAGATCGCAGGCAACTTTTTCAATGAGCTCGTTCCTGGCTTCGTTTCCCTGATACCGCTTTGACATTACTTTCGCGCATGCGATTATGTCGTTTTCAAAATCATGCCTGTAGTGTACCAGCTTTTCTTTCTCGGCATATTCATAAGCCATACCGTCACACAAAGATACGCCCGGAGACCAGATCGTCTCAGCCTTTGTTATCTTTATAACTCTGGAAACGAGAGATACCGCAGGCAGAAGAAGCGGAGCTGTCTCCTCACTGATCCCGTATTCCTTCGCTATGGCTGCCGGATCCATCGTCCTGATCTTAGCACATACTTCTTTGAACCTTCCCGCGGTAAACGCGCGATCTTTCGATCCGGAGTGGTAAAGCATTGCAGATACATAGTCATCTATAAGAATGAGGTTCTTGATAGTCCTGCCCTTCAGATACAGTTTCTTGAACACCTGAAGCTGATTATCGATAAGTTCCTTTAGGATGCCCTCCACGTCCCTTGTCTTGGGAGACAGTGTCGCGAGCATGTCCATAGTCCTAAGGACGCCCAGTCTTATATTCTGTGTCGTAACAAGAGTATCGTTATCAAACAGTGATATCTGGATACTGCCTCCTCCGACATCAACGATGGCGCAGCCTTCTCTTATGAACTCATCAAATCTCGAACCTTTGATCGCAGCTGCTTTGTAATGAAGGAATCGCTGTTCCGAATTGGAAAGCACATCCACCCTGATCCCGGTACGCAGCTTGATCTGTTCGAGCACGATCGCCGTATTCCTGGTCTCTCTTATCGCACTCGTTCCGTATGCTTTATAATCATCTACTTTATACGACTTCATTATGGATGAAAAATCGGCGAGCACATCGCACAGTTCATCCATATGTTCCATATCGATGATCCCGTTCTGATACGTATCCGTTCCAAGTTCAATGGAATGACGTATACTGTCTATTTCTTTCATTCCGTTCTTCTGTGAGAATTCAAATATCTTGAGCCCGAGCTCATATGATCCCACATCTATAGCGGCAAATGTACGAACAGCCATATCATTCTCCCGACAGCATGTAATTGATGAACTGCTGAGCACATCGTCCCGACAGTCCTCCGTGACTAAGTTCCCATTTGTTAGCTTCCAATAACAGTTCTTCTTCATCCATATGAAGATCAGATCTTGCGGCTATAGCTTTTACTATCTCATTGAACTGCTTCTTGTCAGGTCTTCCGAAATAGATCGTCTCACCGAACCTGTACGACAGCGAAAGCTTTTCCTGTACCGTATCATTCGAATGAAGATCGTCATCCCTGTCGTTCTTGTCCGAATTCTTTTCCCGGACTATATGCCTTCTGTTGCTTGTGGCATATATGAGGATGTTCTCGGGCTTCTTCTCGAGCCCTCCTTCTATGACCGCCTTGAGATATTTGTAATCGGTCTCAAAATCCTCAAACGACAGATCGTCCATATATATGATGAACTTATAATTGCGTGTTTTGATCTGATCTATCACATCATTCAGGTCCCTGAACTGATGCTTGTAGATCTCTATCATTCGAAGACCTCTGTCATAATATCTGTTCAGTATTCCTTTGATGCTGCTTGATTTTCCGGTGCCCGCATCACCGAACAGCAGGCAGTTGTTGCACGGTCTTCCGGCAAGAAACGCCTCCGTATTGGCAACGAGTTTTTTCTTGGCGCTTTCATATCCGACAAGATCTTCAAGCTGAACATGAAGTATGTTCGTTATCGGAGCGATCCGTACCCGGCCCTCTTCGTGCTCTACCCTGAACGCCTTGAAAAGCCCGAACTTTCCTACACCGAACTGCCCATAGAACTGCGCAGCTTTTGCCGCAAAATCCTCATCGCTTTTCGATGTCGCAAGACTGTCGCGAAGCTTAAGGATGCTGTCCCTTATGCGCTTGTTGAAAAGCCTTGATCTGTCCTGATCGCCGGCATATTCCGTCAGCATCTTCGAAAAGCCGGTCCCGCATATCTGATCCATCTCCGAAATGTCCGTCGCAAACATCTCTCTGAATATGGAAAGATCGTGAACAGCCGCCTCTGTAACGGATCCCTGCGGCATCCCGCGCATCTCACATGATGTCGAAAAAGCGTTTTCATTGTTCGCGATGATATATGTCAGATAAGCCTGCCACAGATTTCCAGTGTATCCGTGATTTACCGCCATTTCAACGAGACTTCCCGCAAACGCTGTCATATGTGTTTTTACAGCATCATCTTCCCCGGACAAAATGAGTCTTGCGCTTTCCATTATGTCCGCATGATCATAATCACGATACAGTATCAGTTCGTTATCACGCATCAGATCCGAATCCTCCAAGGCTTTCAAGATTTATCTCAACAGGCTCTCCGGACCAGTCAAAATCATCGTCGATGCCTTTAATGTCCTCCTGCAGTTCTCTGCTCACCTGCATGAGCGTGATGAACAGCTGTGCGGCACCGTCGGCGTAATCCTCGTTTTTGACCGACTCAAATATCTTTTCCAGTTTGGCATCTTCGCGAGCCGCATCATAGACCGGAAGGTCGTTTTCTATCTTGTACTGACCTATCTTTCTTGCGACATCCATTCTCTCTTCGTACAGTCTTAAGATCTCGCTGTCTATCCTGTCTATTTCCTTGCGAAGCTTATTCATATCATCTGCCAT
>CADCPL010000303.1 GCA_902803305.1 uncultured Lachnospiraceae bacterium | reverse complement strand
GAAGGCGGGATATTCGGAGCCTTGTGGGAGATCGCAGAGGCAAGCGGATGCGGACTCGAGATAGAGCTTCTTGATATTCCGGTCAGACAGGAGACTATTGAGATCTGTGAATATTTCGGGATCAATCCGTATGGTCTGATATCGAGCGGGAGCATGCTTATCACCGCACCGAACGGATCGGATGTTGTCAGAAGCCTGAAACAGGAAGGGATCAACGCCGCCCTTATAGGCAAGGTCACCAAAGGAAATGACAGAGTGCTTATAAACGGAGATGAGAGGAGGTTTTTGGAACCTCCCAAATCCGATGAATTATATAAGATCTCAATGGGCTGAGGTTCAAGAGAAAGGACATGGACATGAGAGAAGAGATACTTAACTTTATCGAAAAAAACAGCAGAGTGGATCTGAAGGAAGTTGCGGTCTGTCTGGGAATATCCGAGATAGATGTAGCAAACGAACTTGCCGCTATGGAGAGCGAGGGTATCATATGCGGATATCATACGCTAATCGACTGGGACAAGGTTACACAGGAGAGGATACATGCTCTTATCGAGGTCCGTGTTACACCACAGCGCGGAAGAGGCTTTGACGAGGTTGCAGAGCGTATATACAAGTACCCTGAGGTACAGGCAACTTATCTTATCAGCGGCGGATTTGATCTTCTTGTGTTCATGGAAGGAAAGACGCTCAGAGAGATTTCTTCATTTGTATATGAGAAGCTCTCGACAATGGAATTCGTTATGAGCACAACGACGCATTTTGTACTCAAGAAATACAAAGATCACGGTATTATCCTTAACAGTAAGAACGAAGATGAAAGGATGATCATGACACCATGAGAAACCCTCTTTCACAGACAATCGTAAATATCAAACCTTCAGGGATCAGGAAGTTCTTTGATCTTGCAAGCGAGAGAGAAAACATCATCTCTCTGGGTGTAGGAGAGCCTGATTTTGAGACTCCGTGGCATATCAGGGATGAGGGTATCTATTCCCTTGAGAAAGGAAAGACCTTTTATACATCCAATTCGGGTCTTATCGAGCTTAGGGAAGAGATATGCAATTACTACAGAAGAAGGTTTAATGTTTCATATGATACAAGGCATGAGACTATAATCACCGTCGGCGGTTCCGAGGCGATAGATATAGCGCTTCGCGCCATGCTCGATCCCGGGGATGAGGTCATAATCCCTCAGCCTTGTTACGTTTCGTATGAACCGTGTACGATACTTGCAGGTGGAAAGCCCGTAATAATAGAACTCAAGAATGAGAATGATTTCAGGCTTACCGCAGATGAGCTTAGAGGTGCTCTTTCCGATAAGACCAAGGTGCTCATCCTGCCGTTCCCCAACAATCCCACGGGAGCCATAATGGATGCCGATGACCTTCAGGCGATCGCAAAGATCTGTATCGAAAAGGATATCTTCGTCCTGTCAGATGAGATCTATGCGGAGCTTACATACAGCGGAGACCATGTAACGATAGCTTCCATACCGGGGATGAAGGAGAGGACGATAGTCATCAACGGATTTTCAAAGGCATACGCCATGACCGGGTGGAGACTCGGATATGCGCTCGGACCGGAAGAGATAATTGCTCAGATGACGAAGATACATCAGTTCGCGATAATGTGCGCACCCACAACCAGCCAGTATGCGGCTGTGGATGCGATAAAGAACGGCGATGAAGATGTTAAGAAGATGAGGGCTTCCTATGATCAGAGAAGACGTTTTCTCATGAATGCTTTTCGTGAAATGAACCTTCCCTGCTTTGAGCCTTTCGGAGCATTTTATGTATTTCCCGACATAAGGGAATTCAAGATGACGAGTGAGGAGTTTGCATTCGCACTACTTGATGCGCAAAGCGTTGCCGTGGTGCCCGGAACGGCATTCGGTGACAGCGGAGAAGGGTTCCTTCGAATATCATATGCTTATTCTCTTGAGAAACTCAAGATGTCAATGGAGAGGATAGCAGTATTTATTGAAGAACTGAGGGCAAGATCATAGATCGTCGTCTTCTTCGTTCTTTGATCTCGGCAGAGTAAAAATGAATTCGGTACCGACATCCACTGTCGATATCACGTTGATGTTTTCGTGATGAGCGTTAATGATCTCCTTAACGATCGACAGTCCGAGTCCGGTACCTTTTTTATCTTTTCCTCGGGAAAGATCCGTCTTGTAGAACCTGTCAAATATCTGTTTCAGATTTTCTTTGGGAATACCGATACCCGAATCCTTTACCGATACGAATACGGTCTCATTCTTTTCGCTTGTCTCTATCTTTATGACCGAATCTGGCTTGCTGAACTTGATGGCATTGTCCGTCAGGTTATATATCACCTGTTCGATCTTACCCTTGTCTGCCGATACATACAGCGACTCTCCGAGAAGCACCAGGTTGAAACCGATGCGCTTGTTTTTGCATCTGCCCTCAAATGTCGCAGCTGTATTTTTTATTGCCTGATTAATATCAAAATCCGTGATATCGAGGCTCATTCCGGAAATATTGAGGTTGTTGAGAGTCAGCAGATTATTGGTAAGAGTGGTGAGTCGTTCCGTCTCGTTCTTGACGATGTTAAGGTACTTTTCATGCTGTTCGGGCGGGATCGTTCCGTCCACCATCGCTTCCAGATAGCCTTTCATGGATGTCAGAGGTGAGCGCAGATCGTGGGACACGTTTGCGATGAATTTTTTCTGATCGTCCTCCAAGTGTGACAGCTTATCAGCCATGTACGTAAGACTTGCTGCGAGATATCCGATCTCGTCGTTTTTGTCTATGTCTATAGGATATGTAAAATCGCCCTCGCCGTATGCCTCGGTTGCCTTTGTTATCTTTTTGAGAGGGATGTAGACTATATCCGTGAACACTATGAGTATGAAAGTGGATAACACGAATATTACGGCCACGGTGGCAAGTATTACAAGGGTCAGGTCGTTACGCTGTTCCCGGATCCTTGTGATCGGAGAGTGTATTACTACATAGCCTTTAAGGTTGTAGTTATATGTGATCGGAGACAGGACCGACAACATCTCTTCGTTGAAGTGCCCGTAGAATGTACCTTCCCTGTAGAAACTCCTGCTCGTATCTTCCTCGGCAAATCCGTCGATCGTAAAAGAAGTATCATCCGCGCCATCAGCTGCGGAGTTGAATATTACTTCTCCGTCGGTGTTTATGATCCATATGGTAAGAAATGAAAAATTACCCGTTGCATTAAGCTGCTTTTTGACATCGTCCGTGGACAGTGAATCGTCGTAGAAGTAGCCGGCATAAGTATTGCTTATCTCGTTTGCCGATCTGTACAATTCGGCCGCTTTCTGTTTGATCAGAAAACTATATGTTACAGGTGAAGTGATGGCAAGGACCACAACAACACACAGCGCCGCGAAAGCCACATACGCAAGTATGAATTTGTAATACAGCTTTCGGTTTTTTTTCATACGGAGCGGGCCTCGAACTTATATCCTACTCCCCATACCGTGTGGAGTCTCCAGGCTTCGTGATCGTTTATCTTCTCACGCAGACGCTTGATATGGACATCAACGGTCCTTGTATCACCTGCATATTCATATCCCCATATATGATCGAGGAGCTGTTCTCTCGTAAATACCTGATTGGGCTGTGATGCAAGGAAGAATAGAAGTTCGATCTCCTTGGGAGGCATATCCAGGTACTTTCCGTTGTATAAAACGGAATAATCGTTAAGGCTTATCATGAGATCGGGATATTCAACCACCTTTGCATCCGAAGAGGGAGCCTCTGAAGCCTTGCCGGCAGTGCATCTTCGAAGGACTGCCTTTACTCTTGCCACAAGTTCCTTGGAATCAAAAGGTTTTTCCATGTAGTCATCCGCACCGAGCTCAAGACCGAGTACCTTGTCGAATACCTCACCCTTTGCGGAAAGCATTATTATCGGGGTGGAGTTTTTGCTCCGGATCTCCCTGCATACCTGGTATCCGTCTATGCCCGGGAGCATAAGGTCAAGAAGTATAAGGTTCGGTTCATATGTCTCGTATACGGAAAGAGCTGATTCTCCGTCATTCACTATTTTTGTGTCAAAGCATTCTTTTGTCAGATACAGTTCTATAAGCTCTGCGATGTTCTCATCATCGTCAACTATGAGTATCTTCTGTTTTCCGGCCATGATAAAGCTCCTTTTTAATCACTTAAAATTCACTATCGTAACCCCGGCATCGCCCTCTCCGAACTCTCCTGCTCTGAAGCTGTCCACATAACTGATCTTCTTCAGATGCTGCGAGATAGCGGATCTGAGAGCCCCGGTTCCCTTACCGTGCACTACCCTGACGGATGAAAGATGTGACAGGTACGCATCATCAAGGTATTTGTCAAGTTTTGGTATGGCTTCATCGACCTTCAGGCCAATGAGATTGATCTCCGAAGAAATGCTCCCCGATTTGGAAAGCCCGCGGGAAGATGCCGAGAATTTCCTGGCAAACTCTTTCCCGCTTTTATTGTCGGGCGGATCGATCAGTTCGAGGTCCGATATATTTGTATTTATATTCATGATACCACATTGTACCGAAAGATTCCCTTTTTGATCAGGCTTGGTGTGAACGTGCCCCGTAAGATCCATGGATATGATCTTTACATCGGTTCCCACGGTAAAGTCGGAAGGCTTGTTGTTGCTTTTCTTTTTCGGATCTTTGACTGTATTTGAAGGACCGTTATCTCCTATGGCGCGTCTTAGCTTCTGTCTGTTTTGTTCCAGCTGTTTTATATCGCCGCCGCTCCTGTTGATGTCGCGAATGGTCGAATCGGCAAGATCCTTGGCTTCTTTTAATATTTCTCTGGCCTGCTCTCTGGCTTCGTCGAGGATCTTTTCTTTTGAGCGGTTCATCTTGTCCTGTCGCTGCTCGTATGTATTTTTCAGTACTTCTATATCATGCTTGTACAGCTCTATCTCGCGACGGTTCTCCTCGATGGTGATCCTGTCTCTTTCAAGCTGAGCTATAACATCTTCAAAGGAAGTGTCGTTTTCGGATACCTGCTGCCTTGCTTTTTCGATGATAGTATCGGGAAGTCCGAGCTTTTTTGATATCTCGAAAGCATTGCTCTTTCCGGGTATTCCCGTAAGAAGTCGATATGTAGGCTTCAGGGACTGTACATCAAATTCGCAGCCGGCATTTTCCACTCCTTCGGTACCGAGAGCATATATTTTGAGCTCACTGTAATGAGTTGTTGCCATAGTTCTGATGCCACGTCTGTGCAGTGTATCGAGGATAGATATTGCAAGAGCCGCACCTTCCACCGGATCGGTTCCGGCGCCAAGCTCATCGAACAGACACAGGCTATTTTCCGTTGCGGATCCGAGTATCTGAACGATATTTTTCATATGGGATGAAAAAGTTGACAGGCTCTGCTCGATGCTCTGTTCATCTCCTATGTCCGCATATACATCATCAAATATCGACAGCTCGCTTTTGTCGGATGCCGGGATGTGAAGTCCTGCCTGTCCCATGAGTGTAAGGAGACCTACTGTTTTGAGGGATACCGTTTTACCGCCGGTATTTGGTCCGGTCACAACAAGCAGCGTATAGTCTTCGCCGAGAGAGATGTCTATCGGAACTGCGGTATCTTTCGGAAGAAGAGGATGTCTTGCCTTCTTCAGTTTTATGATCCCTTTATCGTTATATACCGGTCTTGTTCCTCCGATCTCAAGAGCAAAGGCAGCCTTTGCAAATATGAAATCAAGTTCCACTATCGTGTCATAATCCGCGCCTATAACATCCGCATTTTCCCGGCACGTATCGGACAGTGATGCAAGTATCACTTCTATCTCGTTTGCCTCTTCTATCTCGAGCTGGCGCAGATCGTTGTTAAGAGAAACGATCGCAGCAGGTTCGATGAAAAATGTGGATGCGCTCGAAGACTGGTCATGGATCATTCCGGGAACGCTTCCCTTATATTCGGACTTGACCGGGATGCAGTATCTTCCGTCTCGCATGGTGATGACAGAATCCTGCAGATATGATCGGTACGTATCGTTTACCATCCTGGACAGCTGAGAGTGGATCTTTTCATTGACGTTCTTCTGCTTCCTTCTGATGGTATGAAGGGCAGAACTTGCGTCATCCGCAATTTCATCTTCGGAGAGGATACATCGTCTTATCTCTTTACATACGGGCGAAAGCGGCATCAGACATTCAAACAGATCCGAAAGAGAGTCGGAGGTATCGTCTTTTGTCTGGCCGTATGATCTTACCCGAAGGACGTTTTCAAGCAGAAGAGCAATGGAAAGGAGCTCCGCGGCAGACAAGTTGCTGCCTTTTTTGAGTCTTGATACGGACTCCTTCATATTCGCTCGTGCGTTAAATGATATCGAGCCTTCACGGAGGATCCTGCCAACCGCATCCTCGGTGTTCTGCTGCATCCTGTCGATCTCAAAAGCCCGGCACCCGGGAAGGAGCGCCAGAGCCCTTTTCTTGCCCGGCTCGGTCGAAGCGTGACCGGCCAGCATCTCTATGATCTTGTTGTACTCCAAAGTACGCAGATTCTTTTTGTTCATAACGAGATTATGATATCAGAAAAGTTGTGGTTTGCACACTTTTTTTGTATAATGAACTCCTATGAGTGACAGAGAAGATCTTGAAAAAAAAGAGAATGATAAGCAGCAATCGGGCGCGGGATATGAGTTTATCACCGAGACGATCAAGAAGCCGAGGGTAAACAAGCGAAAGTTCTTTAAGAAGGTCGCTGTTTCCATATTTTGCGGCATTATATTCGGATTGTGTGCCTGCGCGACTATTGTATTGTTTTTTCCCAGAATACAGAATCTGATGACGCCTGCAGATGAGACCAAACCGGTCTCACTTCCCGTTGACGAAACCGCTCTTGAGGAGGAGCCGGTGGAGCCTTTTGTCATGCCTGAACATGACAATCCCGGAGGAGTGGCGGAAGCCGATAAAGAACCTTCCGAATCCGAAAAGGTTACCGGAGAAGAACCGGAGAAGGCTGAAAATACCGAAGATAAAACCGAAGAAAAGTCAGCAGATGATGAAAAAGAAGTTGTGGTCAACAACATAGTTGAGACCATAGAGAAAGATCTGGAGCTTGATGATTACAGATCACTTCTGCGTAAGATATCGGCAATAGCTACTACAACGCAAAAGAGTCTTGTTACCGTTGCCGGGGTTACTTCAAATACCGACTGGTTCAAAAATTCATATGAGAACAACAATTCCACTACCGGGATCATCATTGCGGATAACGGCAAGGAACTTCTTATGGTATCTCCGTCAGATATACTTCACAGAGCAAGAAACGTGCGTGTCACTTTCTGTGACGGAGAAACATATCCTGCAAGAGTCAAAAATTCCGACGTAAACGCCGATCTGTGCATCGTATCCATTGACCTGGATCGTCTCAGTGAAAAGACACAGGCCCAGATAGAAATGGCACAATTCGGGAGTCTTGCAACATCAGCGGTGGGAGTTCCCGTTGTTGCTGTCGGAGCGCCCTACGGAGCACCGGGATCGGTCGGAATGGGGCAGATCACATCCAACTCGGTGATACTCGATAAGACCGATTCCAACGTTCATATCATATCAACGGACATATATGCGAGCACCGCAGCAAGCGGAGTCATCGTCAACTACAACGGTCGTATCGTCGGAATAATATGTCATGAAGATATGTCGGATAACATGCCGAATCTCCTTCGCGCTTATTCGGTATCCGATATCTCAGACAGCATGGAAAAGATATCAAACGGCCAGTCGCTGGCGACTCTCGGGATCATTGGGACGGACGTTACGGAGGAAGCCAACAGTGAAAGAAAAGTTCCCTTCGGAGCATATGTCAAAGAAGTTATTGCAGACTCGCCGGCCATGAATGTGGGCATCAGGAACGGAGATGTGATCGTTAAGATCGGCACGATAGAGATAGGATCATTTACGGATTACAAGCAGGCAATACTTAAGTATCAGCCGCAGGATATAGTCACCGTGACTCTTGAGAGACCCGGACGGGACGAGTATACGGAGATGACATACGAAGTCACACTGGAGGAACTGAAATGAAATACATAGAGAGCTTCAGAGAAGGAGAAGGGATCAATGATATCTATCTTGTGAGGTCCAAGAAATCCGATGTTACCAAGACAGGCAAGCCATACGATAAGCTTGTCCTTGCGGATAAGACGGGAAGCGTTGACGCAATGATATGGGATCCTTCATCGGCAGGTATAGATGATTTTGATACCCTTGATTACATATGTATAAATGCCGTGGTAAACAGCTACCAGGGAGCTAACCAGCTCAATATCAAGCGTGCAAGGAAGTGCTCCGAAGGAGAGTATGATCCTGCGGATTATCTTCCCGTATCGGAGCGGAACATAGATGAGATGTGGACAGAGCTTACGGCTCACATAGATGGTGTTAAGAATCCATATCTGAAACAGCTTCTTGATGCTTTTTTCGGCGACGAGGATTTTGCCAAAAAGTTCAAAAAGAGTTCCGCGGCAAAGGCAGTTCATCACGGCTTTGTCGGAGGACTTCTCGAGCACACTCTGTCGGTGACGAATATGTGCGAGTACTATACGAAGGCATATCCGATGTTAAACAGGGATCTTCTCATCAGCGTGGCGATCCTTCACGATATAGGAAAGACAAGAGAATTGTCTGATTTTCCTCAGAACGATTATACCGACGAGGGACAGCTTATGGGACATATCGTGATAGGTGCACATATGGTCATGGAGAAGATGGACGACATAGAAGGATTTCCGGAAAAACTCTATTCCGAAGTGACTCACTGCATATTGGCTCATCACGGAGAATACGAATTCGGATCCCCTAAGAAACCGGCTCTGATGGAAGCTGTTGCGCTTCACTTTGCGGATAATACAGATGCCAAGATGGAGACGATGAAAGAGATCTTTTCCGCCACAACCGATGACGGATGGCTGGGATATAACAGACTCATCGATTCCAACATAAGAAAGACTTCCAATTGATCGGGGACTTATGGAGTATAAAAAAAATCAGACAGTGACGGTTGCGATAACCGATATAGGTAAAAACGGAGAGGGTATAGGCAGATCAGACGACTATATCCTTTTTGTTAAAGACGCGATCGCGGGTGACACGGTAGAGGCTGTGATCACCAAGGTAAAAAAGAATTACGGATATGCCAGATGTCTTAGGGTCATCACTCCATCAGCCGACAGGACAGAGCCTTTCTGTGAACAACACAGACGGTGCGGCGGCTGTCAGATCCAGGCTATGTCATATGATGCGCAGCAAAGAGTCAAAGAGAACAAGGTCAGGAATGATCTGATCAGGATAGGGCATGTGCCCGCAGAAACGGTAGAGCGTGTTTTTGAGCCCATGATCGGCATGGACGCCCCCATCAGATACAGAAACAAATCACAATACCCTGTGGGGACTGACGCGGATGGAAATATTGTTGCCGGATTTTTCGCAGGAAGAACACATCATATAATCCCCTGTACGGATTGCGGGATCGCACCCGAAGAAAACAAAGAAATACTCGGTATCATACTGGATCATATGAAAAAGCATGGTATCAGACCTTACGATGAGGAAGGATCCGGAACCGTCCGCCATGTACTCATCAGGAAAGGATTTGCCACGGGACAGATAATGGTATGTCTCGTCATAAGATACCGGGGAAAGGCTTCTTCCGGATACATACCCGGTCAGGAAGAACTGATCGAAAGACTCATGGAAATTCCCGGAATGACAAGTATATGTGTATCCGTTAATAATGAAAAGACAAACGTTATCATGGGAAATGAGATACATACTATTGCGGGATCCGATACGATAACCGACATACTTCTGGACAAGAGATTTGAGATATCTCCGTTGTCCTTTTATCAGGTCAATCCCGTTCAGACAGAAAAACTATATAGGACCGCGATCGAATTTGCACAACTGACAGGTAAGGAAGACGTTTGGGATATATGCTGCGGTATCGGAACAATATCGCTTTGCATGGCGGATAAGGCAAAATCCGTACATGGACTGGAGATCGTTCCCGAGGCCATAGAGGATGCCAAAAAGAATGCAGTATCAAACGGAGTAGATAATGCGCAGTTCATATGCGCAGCGGCCGAGGATTATCTTCCCGCTCATAAAGATGAGATAACGGCTGATGTGATGGTACTCGATCCTCCGAGAAAAGGCATGGATCCGGAAGCACTTTCGGCCATAGCGGATACAGCCTGTCCGCGAATAGTATATGTAAGCTGCGACAGTGCTACACTGTCAAGAGATATAGAGTATCTGACAGAACGCGGGTACGAACTTGAGCGTGTTCGCTGTACGGATATGTTCCCGCATACTATCCATGTTGAGACGGTTGTCTTGCTTTCCAAGGGCGAAATACCCAGTAAGAAAGTCAAGGTTGAATTCTCATTAGAGGGCATGGATACTGATGGT
>CADCPL010000302.1 GCA_902803305.1 uncultured Lachnospiraceae bacterium | reverse complement strand
GGAGCTATTCCGAAGCACAAAGCAACAGTAGCGGCTCTCGGCCTTAAAAAGCTCGGAAGCTCAAACGAACTTCCCGACAACGAGGCAGTTCGCGGAATGTGCAAACAGGTTTGTCATTTGGTTAAGGTTGAAGAGGCATAAAATATCAAAGAGAAGGAGGTCTCACAATGGAATTATCAAACTTAAAGCCTGCAGAAGGCTCAAAGCAGAGCGATAATTTTAGAAGAGGACGTGGACACGGTTCAGGAAACGGTAAGACGGCCGGCAAGGGACACAAGGGTCAGAAGGCTCGTTCGGGCGCACCCAGGATCGGTTTCGAAGGTGGCCAGATGTCGTTATACAGAAGAATTCCCAAGAGAGGATTCTTAAATAGAAACACAAAAGAGATCGTTGCGATCAATATGTCAAAGCTTGAAGTCTTTGAGGATGGTGCTACTGTTACGATAGAAGCAATGAAGGAAGTCGGCATCATCAAGAACCCCAAGGACGGCGTCAAGATCTTAGGTTCAGGAGAACTTACCAAGAAACTTACAGTTCAGGCCAATGCGTTCTCAGAAACCGCAAAGGAAAAGATTGAGAGTCTTGGTGGAAAAGCAGAGGTGATCTAATGCTTGAGACATTTAAAAACGCCGTAAAGATCAAGGATATCAGAAGCAAGCTCATCTTTACGCTTCTTATGCTGATCGTTGTAAGGCTTGGTTGCGAACTTCCCGTTCCCGGTGTTGACAGAAGCTATTTCGCAAACTGGTTTGCTCAGCAGACAGGTGATGCATTCAGCTTCATGGACGCATTCACAGGCGGATCGTTCCTTAAGATGTCAGTGTTCGCACTTAACATCACACCGTATATCACTTCATCGATCATAATGCAGCTCCTTACGATCGCTATACCTAAGCTTGAGGAGATGCAGCGTGAAGGCGAAGACGGAAGGAAGAAGATCGCTTCGATAACACGTTACGTGACTGTAGGTCTTGCTCTTATGGAGTCTTCCGCAATGGCAATCGGATTCGGTCGTCAGGGACTTCTTGAGGAATATAACGCACTGAACGTTATCATGGTCATTACGTCACTTACTGCAGGATCCGCTTTCATCATGTGGATCGGCGAGCGTATTACCGAAAAGGGTGTCGGAAACGGAATATCCATCGTACTTACGATAAACATCATTTCAAGAATACCGGAAGATCTAAGATCTTTATGGAAGCAGTTTGTAACGCCCCAGTTTGAGGCTCACAAGTATGGTGCAGGCACGATCGCTATCGCCATCATCGCTGCAGTGATCGTTCTTACGGTAATACTTACGGTAATACTTAACGGTGCGGAAAGAAGGATCCCTGTTCAGTACGCAAAGAAGGTTCAGGGACGTAAGATGGTCGGCGGACAGTCGACACACATCCCGCTCAAGGTTAATACAGGCGGCGTTATCCCCATCATCTTTGCATCGAGCTTACTTCAGCTTCCGAGCGTTATCTCTTCTTTCTTCGGAAAAGGAAACGCAACGGGATGGCAGAAGTTCCTGTACTTCCTTAACTCAGGTAACTGGTTTAAGAAAGGTGCATGGGTATATACATGGGGCGCACTGTTTTATGTAGTACTTGTTGTGTTCTTTGCATATTTCTATACTTCGATCACGTTCAATCCGATGGAAGTTGCAGAAAATATGAAAAAATCAGGCGGATTCATTCCGGGTACTCGTCCCGGTAAGCCTACCCAGGATTATCTTACAAAGGTATTAAATTACATAGTATTTATCGGTGCGATAGGACTTATCATCGTTGCGATGATCCCGATCATCTTTAACGGATTGTTCGGCGCCAGCGTTTCATTCGGTGGAACGAGTCTTATCATCATCGTAGGTGTAATTCTTGAGACAATGAAACAGATCGAATCCCAGATGCTTGTAAGAAATTACAAGGGATTCCTGAACGATTAATGTTGTGAACTTACCGCTTAAGACAAGGCTCGGGACGGGCCTTGTCTTTGGCCTTATGTAGAAGGAGACATATGAAGATAATAATGCTTGGAGCCCCGGGTGCGGGTAAAGGCACACAGGCTAAGATGATTGCCGAGAAATTCGGTATTCCTCATATTTCGACCGGAGACATATTCCGTGCGAACATCAAGGAAGGAACCGACCTCGGAAAAGAAGCCAAGGAATATATGGACAAGGGTCAGCTTGTTCCCGATGAGCTTACGGTCCGGATACTACTTGACCGCGTAT
>CADCPL010000301.1 GCA_902803305.1 uncultured Lachnospiraceae bacterium | reverse complement strand
GAGAGACTGGGGAAGAGACTGCGTGTGTCCTTCAGGCAGGGATAACCTGTGCGGGCACCGCTTTGACGGACAATACGGCGAGCTTCCCTTCGGGTATGATCACAAGTATGTGTATTCACATTTCGGGTACAATCTCAAGGCGACTGATATGCAGGCAGCTATAGGATGTGCGCAGATCAGGAAGTTCCCGGGATTTGTGGAAAAGAGAAAACAGAACTTTGCACAGCTCACTGACGGACTTAAGTCGGAGGCCGCAAAGAGAGGATTTGATATTGAAGATAAACTGATACTTCCGATAGCGAGTGCTCATTCCGATCCGAGCTGGTTCGGATTCATGATGACGTGCCGTGATGGAGTGGATCGAAAGAGTACGGTAGAGAAGATCGAGGCTGCAGGCGTACAGACAAGAGCGCTCTTTGCAGGGAATCTTACAAAGCATCCGTGCTTTGATGAAATGCGTGCTCAGAAGAAGGGATTCCGTGTAGTAGGAGGACTGGCAAACACAGATCTTATCATGGAAAGATCGTTCTGGGTCGGCGTGTACCCGGGCATGACGGATGAGATGCTTGAGTATATGTGTGCAGTTATAGCCGAGGCTGTAAAGTAGTGTTATGAGAATAGGATCAGATAAAGACAATTCAACATCAGACGGACTGGCCGATCTTATAAGGGAAAACTCGGAAAAAGATAAGACAGATCTTACGGGCAAAAAGAATGCACAGTTCATTTGGGATTATTATAAATGGTGGTTCATCGGCGGCATAATTGCGATCATAGCCGCTTCTGTTTTTATCAGGGATTACCGCGAGAATTCCAAGCCGACATATCTGTATGTGGAAATGCTGAACACGTATCTAGGCTATGATTCGGCTGCGAGCAGCACCATGGTAAATGATTTCGTGAACGAAGCCGGTATCGATCTTTCAAAAGAGCATCTTACGATCGGAGTTGAGACAGTACTGTCCGAGGACAGTTTTGATACGACGATGATGGCGTATCAGCAGAGGATCATAGCAAATTACTCGGCGGGTGAGCTTGATGTTGTGATCGGCCCGAAAAATATCATGGAGGGACCGGCCAATTGCGGAGCGTATGCGAAGTTTGATGAGATCGTTCCGAAGGAGGTTATGGATGAACTCCTTGACCGGGAATATGAGCTTTATTATTTTGATCCCGCAGCAGATGAGATAGAGGACTATGAGGACGAGGATCTGACCCCATACTGTGCGGGGATATATCTTGATAACTGTTCATATCTCAATAATATCGGTGAGCAGGGAGCATATCCGGTTGCGGAAACCGAGAATGAGAGGGTCGTATTTACCATAGCAGCAAATTCGCAGCGAATGGATCATGCGATCAAATTTCTGAAGTTTCTGGTTGACATAAAATGACAAGATCAGACAGTCAAATTAATAGAACGGTGCTTACGGCATTTTGTGTTTTGCTCATGGTGCTGGGTGTGATCCGGTTTGCCATGCCGCAAAAAACGCAGGACGTTTATATTTCCGAAGTCTGTCCGCACAATTTCAGCATCATGTATGATTCAGTAGGGTTTTATCATGATTTTATCGAGATAACCAATCTTACGGATAAATCTATCGATCTGGCAGGATACGGCTTGTCGGATGATGACACCGATCTTCGTAAATTTGTTTTTGAGGACACGGTGTTACCTGCCGGCGGAAGCATCATTGTGTGGGCGGGAATAGACAACGCCTACTATGATGCTGTCGGAGTCGAGTTTAAAGATGAAGATGGGCTGTATACGCAGTTTGGACTTAGAGATCATGAGGCTCTTTATCTGACTGATCCCGAAGGAAATGTGGTCGATTCTGTCAGGATCCCCGAAATGAAAAATGATATGGCTGTCATAAGAACCGGATCGAACGATCGTGGGGAAATAGGACAGTCGAAGTATTATGAAGGTATTATGCCTGTCATATCGGATGCCATAGACCCGCCGGAATTTTCCGAGTCTTCCGGTTTTTATCCCGAACCGTTCAGCCTGACCATGAGCGGAGCTTCAGGGGAGATACTGTATACGACTGATGGCAGAAAGCCCGCAACATTTGGGATCAGGTATGAAGGTCCCATTTCAGTTGTTGACAGAAGTGATCTGCCTGATCAGT
>CADCPL010000300.1 GCA_902803305.1 uncultured Lachnospiraceae bacterium | reverse complement strand
TGAAAATCTTTCTTTTCTTCATGATCCCATAATTATACTTCTATATATAATATACGGAAGTATTGGGCAAAAAAATGCTGTCGCTTGATAAAAAATCTATCATTTGACTTTTACGGTTAATGTTTTCTTTATATTGGTTCCGTCTTGTGAGATCAATGTAAATTTTGCCGTTCCCTTGGATTGAGCATAAATACCCAGATACAGAAAATCACCGTCTAAAACTATATTTCCGGTAGCTACTTTATCATTACTGCTCACTATTTTGTAAGTTGCTTGTGCATAGGTCTTTCCCGTTACACCGTCATACGGACCCGGAACATAAAACAACCGTCCCTTGGTCTCTCCTATAACTACATAACCCACTCCGTCATTGAGACTGACAGTTTTTTTGCTTGTCTTTTTCCAGGACCACAAATATTCTTCAAAGAAATCCACCGATCTGGAGCCGATCACCGGATAGAGATATTCCGATCCTATCGCTCCGCTTCCGTCATCTGCTGAGGCATTAACCCTTATCACAGGGATGGCATCGTTAAGTGCCTTACTGTATTTATTCCGATATTTTGACCAGAAGTTCTTATCGACCGTAACTTTTCCTTTGGATACTTTATAGAGGCCGTCCTTCTTTATCTCAGCCAGAATATCGGGATCAGTTATAGGCGCAAACTTTCCACTCTGAAATTCCGTGATACCCGCAACGGTAAACAAGTCGTAATCCCAGATAACTTTTGTGTTGGTTGCCTTTCCGTATACCTGTTCAACCGTTGCAGCCAGTTTTGCGCTCTTTCCTTCGGCGAGTAAGAAGTCCTGATCTATAATATTCACCTTAATCGATGAAACCGGGGTTACGACCGAAACGCTGATCGTTGCCTTCTTTCCCGAACCATCGGAAGCGGTACATGTTATCTTAACCTTTCCGGGCTTGATCCCCTTGACAACCACGCAGGATCCGTTATCCGAAACAGGCTCTATTGCCGCAATATCAGGATTCTGGGAAGTCCACTCAACTCCGTTCTGTGCTCCTGTCATTACTGCTTTCAGTTCGATCGAAGTCTCATCAGTACCGTTATCCGTTCTGTCGGGGGCCGTGATATTATAGTCAAACAACTGAAGGGACGTCAGTTTACCGTTCTTTCTTACGATCTTGTAGTTCGGTTTATCATCAGCCGACGTGTCAGCGTCAATAGCAAGTCCCGTCATCTTAGCAGGAACAACTTCAAAGGTATGATCACAATAACATCCGCCGGCATCGACGGCAGTAGCCCTTACCGTATATTTGCCAAGCGCAGCTGTTTCGGATACGGTAACCTTACCGCCGGCTGTAATGTTTACACCGGCGCCCTCGGTCACCAGAGACCAACTTACTTTCTTATTCTTCGCGGTCTTGGGACCGACAACAGCCTTAAACGTTGCATTTCCTTTTCTCGCAATATAATTCTGTCCCGTGATCTTTATCTCACTTACCAGTGTAGGATCTGCAGGTACTAATACCAATTCTTCCTCTCTGATCGCAGGCGACACCTCAACTCCATCAAACATTTTGGAAAGATCAAGTACTCCGGCTCCCATTCCGCTTACGGGTGCTTTATTCGTTGATTCCCTGATAACAGTCTCCATCTTATCCGGATCAGTGTGTCCGAATTTACTCATATAAAGCGCACAGGCGCCTGCTACTATCGGAGATGCCTGAGATGTCCCGCTCATCCGGCCATACCCATTATCATACGTGGTTGAATAGATAATATACCCGGGTGCCGCAACATCTGCCCACGACCCAAGCGATGAGAAGGATGTGGGACGGCCATCATAAGAAATGGCACTTACGCTTATCACGTGATCGCAACCCGCGGGATATGCTTTGACACTTCCCGCACTGTTACCCATTGCTGCAACAGTTGTTACGCCCTGATCATACGCCAGTTTTACAGCCTGCCTTTTAAGCGCAGAATCACTTGCTCCTCCAAGGCTCATATTGATTATATCTGCTTTTCTGGCCCCCTTGGTCATCCCCTTGGGATTTCCGTTCTGATCAAAGTAATCATTGTATTTTTTTTCTTCAGTCTTGCCGGGTCCGAAATCATACCCGCTTGAGGAAAACCCTGCAACATATAGAATTCCTCTGCATATATCGTAATCATTCCCACTTCCGTTCTCGTCAAGAACTTTCACCGGAAGAAGCTTGGCTAAAGGTGCAACACCTGCACCGCCTTTTCCGTTATCAAGCCCGGCGCCTATGATCCCCATAACATGTGTACCATGTCCCTGGTCATCCACGTTTCCATTACCGAAAACATCAAGATCAGATGTTACCACTCTTACAGGATCAACATCGGGGTGCCCGTGTGTGTATCCGGTGTCTATCACAGCCACGGTGATCTCAGGGCTTCCCGTCGTCACATTCCACGCATTATATGTATTGATCGCCTGATGATGCCACTGATATTTCTCACTCCCCGGATGAAGCATCGGATCCGGGTTCGTCAGCATACCATTGAAAACCCTGTCCCAGTCACTTCGATAATCATCCGAAAGCAATTCATCCCCATCGGGCCTCTCCTCGGGCTCAGGATCCTGTAGCTCAATAAGATCATATATATAGTTAGGCTCTACCGCAGGAAGCCCCAGTGTCCTGTCAAGTCCGTATCTGACCGCATCCTCAACATCAAGAACGCTTCCTGCAAGACTGATCTTTGCGACCCCGTAACTGTACTCCAACAGTTCCCCTGAATAAGCTTCTGCTATCCTTCTTGCATGCTCTTCATTGTATGCAAAGCAGATAACTTCGTCTTCGCTATAATCAACGCCGGATGTCATTTTCCCGAGTTCGGTAAGGACATCGTTTTCGATCATATCATTCTTGATCCTGACCTCAGCCTCAGACAGTTCATATCCGGCCGGCATTCCGGCAACGCCGTCAGGCAGACTGCTCTCATCATCTTCAACTACTGCTTCATCCACTGCCTCGGACGTTATCTCATCTTCCGCCTGAACAACGACTTCTTCTTCCGCCTCCGCCGAGACTTCTTCCCCGGTCTGTGCGAAGACAGCCGCCTGTCCCGCACTTCCAAGAACAAGCGAGAAAGTCAGCATCGCTGCAAGTAACATTCTGATCTGTT
>CADCPL010000299.1 GCA_902803305.1 uncultured Lachnospiraceae bacterium | reverse complement strand
TTCTTGTGTCCGGCACAAAACAGACCACAATTTGTTACGTCAACAATATTACGTAAACCCATACAAACATATAATATATATATTTATTTAAATTATCAACACTTTTTTTGAAAAATAATGATTTTTTTATTGCGTCCCGTCCCCGGCGTCCTCTTCCCCGGTCTCCTCACCTTCGGCCTCCGCTTCCTCGACGGCGTTCTCATCCTTATCTATATCGAAGGAAAAATTAACCTCTTCTCCCACGTAATTCTCCATATGAAGAGTGCCCGAATACCCTCTGAGCTTCGGCAGGAGCAGATGCATCTCGTTGATCTTTTCATCGATATAGTCGTCCGTTCCGAGAGATACCCTTGCATCCCCGAAATACAACGTTATGTTCTCATCCGAGTCAAACGCTATCCTGTCCGTCTCGATATTATACTTCCCAAGCAGCTGCGTGATGCTCAGTATCGTTAAGAAAACAGTCGGTTTTTTTACAGGGAGCGGCTCATGGAGCACAACATGGTCATAGGACAGCCCCGTTACGAACGGAATACCCTCGATCGCCCTGTTTGAGCTCTCCACAACTATACCGTCTTTGTCAAAATACATAAAATGGCCGAGATACTCCACATAACCGGCCACGGCCTTCTCGTAGACATTTATCCTGACCGAATTCGAACCGAGTATATCGACATCCATTTTTTCAATGAACGGAATGTTCTCTATCGTCTTGTTCCTGTACATGAGCGACAGGACGAGCGAGTTGTATGAATACGGTCCGGTAAAGACCATATCCTTTATCTCGTCATCTGAATAGTGCGAATTTCCGCTTACCGTAACAGTCGTTATCGAGTACTTATACCACAGGAATGCGAGCAATCCGCAAAGCAGCGCCATAATGGCAATGACGGTCAGCAGGATCCGCAAAGCTTTGTTGTTTTTAATGACGGACAGCGGTTTTATCATGCTATCCCTCCAGGCGTATGCTTCTCGATACACTGAGCACCAGCCCCATCTCCATCAGAAGGAACACTATCGAAGACCCGCCGTAACTGATGAACGGAAGCGTGATACCGGTGTTTGGAATGGTATTGGTAACAACCGCTATGTTAAGGATGACCTGTATGGATATGTGAGCCATAACGCCCACCACAAGAAGCGCACCGAACATATCCTGCGCATTATTTGCTATGACCATGAACCTCCATATCAGGAGCACGAACAGAAGGATGATCGCTATCGCGCCAAACAGCCCCAGTTCCTCGCAAATGATCGAGAAGATCATATCGTTCTGAGCCTCGGGCAGATATCCGAGCTTTTGGATACTCTCTCCCAGGCCTTTTCCGAATATATCTCCCGATCCTATGGCATAAAGTGCCTGCAGGGTCTGGAATCCTTTGTTTGCGGCAAAAGATTCCGGATCGAGCCACGCCTTGATCCTGGCAAATCTGTACGAGAGTCCTGTGGGGAGAATGTCATATTTAACAAGAAGCACCATTGCGACCGCAACAACCAAAGCCACCGCGGCAATAATGAAGTACTCTTTGTACTGGGGCGTTGCAACAAACAGCATCATGAGAACTATGCTGAAGATGATTATGGCAGAGCTGAGGTTCTGTGTGATCGTAAGGACGCAGAAGGAGTGCGGGATCGCAAGGGCCAGTACTATGAGCAGTCCCTTCTTTTCCTTGATGTGATCACCGAAACGGCATACAACGGATGCAAAAAACACGATCAGCGCAAGCTTCGCAACCTCTGCCGGCTGAAGCGACATCCCGAGGTTCAGCCATCTTCTGGCACCGCCGGCCTCATATCCGAGCGGAGTCAACACGAGCAGGATAAGGACAAGCGACACAATATATGCAAGTGCAGCAAATCTTTGAACCATGTGGTAATCAACAAGCATCAGCCCTAGCATGAAGGCTATACCTATAGCAGACGCCACAGCCTGTTTTTTGAAATAAAATGCCGAGTCCTCAAACTTGATATTTGCTTCGTAGGAACTGGTCGAATAAAGCATTACCAGTCCGAAAAGAAGCAAAAAGAGAACAATGAACAGCATCGTATAGTCAAAAAAGTATTTTGTTTTTTTCTTTTTCTTTACCTGTTCGCTCATTATAGTCTAAGCCTGTCATATATCACTGCAGATCTGTTACGGTAGGATCCACGGGCGCTCCGGTATTCGGATCGAGCAGCACGCCGGTGGTCGGATCTATCGCATATCCCGTAGTCGGATCTATTTCTATCTTCTTACTCGTTGTATCTTCCTCATCCAGTTTATTTCCGTTCTCATCCACAAACGTGATCGCATCAGACTGTCCCGGGTTCCTGTCCTCTCCCGTTTCCTGATCTACGATGATCTCGCCCTGTGTCTCTTCTTCCTCTTCCGCGGTCGATCCCTTCGAGAATTCCTGCTGCTTTTCTGCAAGCTCCTCCGCTTCCTTCTCGGTAAGCTCTTCCGTCTGGAATATTCCCATATAGGGAAGGACTTCGGTCAGTATGTCCTTACACAGAACAGCCGCATATTTTGATACGGCCTGATTGCCCGTATTCGGTTCGTCAATGACTACATAGCATACAAGCTGGGGATCATCCGCCGGTGCGAACGACATGAACGAAACAACGTAGTTACCCGTTCCTCTGGGGTATTTCTCCGCCGTTCCCGTTTTGCCGCCTATACGATATCCTGCAGGTCTTGCGCTCTTACCGGTACCCTTGTCGACAACGTTTATACACAGTTCCCGGATCTTATCGCTCGTCTCTTCCGAAATAGTCTGCTTGAGGATCCTCGGCTCGACCGTCTCAACCGTTGCTCCCGCCGAATCGAGTATCTTTGTTACAACATGCGGCTTGTAATAGTAACCGCCGTTTATAAGGCTGCAGAAGCCTGTTACCATCTGTATCATCGTTACGTTGAATCCCTGACCGAACGAACTGATGGCAAGGTCGGTAGGTGTCATCGTATTTACGTCGAACACGAGTGTATTGGTAAGCGCCTCACCGGTCAGGTCTATGTTGGTCTTCAAGCCGAAATTGAACAACTGGTTATATTTCATGAATACGTTCTTGCCGATCGTTGCACCTATCTTCATGAAAGCTATGTTACATGACTGTTCGAGTGCCCCCGAAAAATCAAGTGTTCCGTGACCGAGACGGTTGCTGCAGTGGATCTCGTGATCTCCCACGGTAAGAACACCGTTACATACATATGATTCGTCGCCCTTGAGTATTCCCTCTTCAAGACCTGTCGCCATTGTGAACGGCTTCATCGTGGATCCGGGCTCATAGGTGGAGTTAATGCAGAAGTTCTTCCACAGCGAATTGAGCGCCTCCATCTTGGCATCCTCGTATGCCTTTTCATACGCCTCAGTATATGTCATACCGGAATACGGATCTGCATTTCCGGTTGAACCTTCACCCTGTGCTTCCTCGTCTCCTCCGACATTTATATCTATATTTCCGTTTTCGTTTTCCGTTTCGGGTTGAGTCGATCCTTCGGGTTTTTCGGGATTTTCTGTTTTTTCCGTTTCGCCTTGTGCTTCCTCGCTTCCACCCTCCACCTCAGCCATCTTTCTGACCGCTTCGGCTATCTCGGCATCGTTCATATTCTCAAGGTCAAGTTCTGTTTCTCCGTCGAGTATCCCCTTCATCCCTCCGAACTGCCCGGGCTCAAGATCGACCTTGATATCAAGATTGTCCGTATTTCTCGGGTCATTGAGATTGAACACCGGATAACTTGCCATCGCAAGTATCTCTCCGTTGTTGGGATTCATTATTATGACGCCGGTATTTGAAGATCCCGCACCTTCTCTTGCTTCATCCCTGTGATCCTCGTTGAATGCCAGGATGTTCTTTTCAACTATACTCTGTATGTTGACATCTATGCTCGTAACAAGCGTCTTGCCGTCCTGCGCCGGCTTGAGTGTTCTCTCAAGGTTTTCGTTATCGTTAAGATATCCGTATTCTCTTCCGTTCGTCCCGACAAGCGTACTGTTATAATACTCTTCCAGTCCGTAAGCGCCTTCATTATCACCCTGAACAAAACCTATGACATCGCACGCGAGGGAATTATAAGGATACTGCCTCACATACGTATCCTCGAGCCAAATACCCTTAAAATCAGGATACATGTTCGGATTGTTCACCCTGTTCATGATCTCTCCGACGACTTCGTAGCTCTGCTTCTTGGCTATCACTCTGTACTGGCTGTCGGGATTTTCTCTTATATATGAACGCAGTTCGTCTTTTGTATAAAGGAATTCAACGGGAGTTGAGTAAAGGGTCGTGATCGTGCTCTCGATATTGGCGCCTTCATCCTTGTTAAGCGTCTTGGCATCGACTATGACGTTGTATACCTTCTGGCTGACCGCCATCTTTGTATTGTTACGGTCAACGATATCGCCGCGCTTGGCCGGTATGGTGACACTGTCATATGCCTGCTGTGAGAGCACTCTCTTTTTATACTTTTCGCCCTCGGTCCGATTGATGATGCAAAGCCTTATGCCTAAAAAAGCAAAAGCCACCAGTATCATAATGAACAATACTGCCAGCTTTATTGACATCTTTTGTGTAAATCTTCCGGATCCGCTCTGTTGTCTTTTTAACTTTGCCAAAACTACACCGCTATCTGCCCCGCTCACTCAAGAGAAACGAACTGTCTGACGTAGTCTGTTCCGTCGCTGTTATACACAACGATCTGATCGTCACTCGCATATGTCATCCCGAGTTCATCCATAGCGCGCTTTTTGATGTTCTCCAGCCCTATGGCGCCTTTTATCCGGCTCTCGTAATCGTCATTCTCCGCTTTGAGGCTCTGTAATTCCATTTCCATAGCAGAAAGCTCTCCGACATATGTCGTCAGCGAGGACTGCATACGGATATATTGAACGCAAACAATACCCGTAAGGACCATGGCCAATGTCATAAAGATCATGAATCCCGGGTTCATACCCGTATCCCTGTCGATATTCTTGCGGGATACGCTCTTGTGTCTTCTGGGTGACCTTTCATCCTGTCTGACAGGTCTTAAGGCTCTTGCAGTATTACCATATACATATGCATCGTTTCTTCTGCCCACAAAAACACTTCCTTTCGAGTATACTATATATTGTGGCTAATATCAAAGACTTTTACAAAATATCCGAAGTTTGGAACTTTTTGATCTCGGATTGTCTTCCATTTCTTCTTCGGTCGGAATGATCGGCTTCTTCGTTATAACCGTGCCCTTTGAAACCTTACCGCATACACATACCGGAAAATCCGGCGGGCATGTACAGGGATCCTGCGCTTCCCTGAATATGTTCTTGACTATCCTGTCCTCAAGCGAGTGGAACGTGATGACACACAGCCTTCCGCCCGGGCTTAGCAGGTCGATCATCTGACCCAGAGTATCGGATAGTACCGCAAGTTCACGGTTGAGTTCAATGCGTAGTGCCTGAAATGTCTGTTTGGCCGGGTGTCCCATTGTTTTTTGGACCTTCATCGGGATCGAGGCCTTTATGATGTCGACAAGCTCTCCTGTTGTCTTAATCGGGCCGCCTTCCCTGGCAGCCGTGATGTGTTTTGCGATGTTGGCGGCGAACTTCTCCTCCCCATAAACGCGGATCACTCTTGCGAGCTCGCTCTGTGAATAGTTGTTGACTATATCTGCCGCCGTCTTGCTGCTCCTCGTGTCCATCCTCATATCAAGAGGAGCATCGCTCATATA
Organism: uncultured Lachnospiraceae bacterium; assembly: GCA_902803305.1. GTDB lineage: Bacteria > Bacillota > Clostridia > Lachnospirales > Lachnospiraceae > UBA2868. The sequence goes on along the minus strand of CADCPL010000299.1, from coordinate 2,138 downwards.
AGAAAATCCCCTCTCGGGCGTATCAAGCTGGTGTGATGATACTCCCAGATCCAGCAGAATGCCGTCCACCGATGCGATCCCCAGACTTTCCAGCACCTGCAGGATGTTGCAATAATTGCTGCGAACTATCGTCGCATTTTTGAATCCTTCAAGACGCTTTCCGGCGGCTTCGACCGCCGCACCGTCCTGATCTATCCCGATCAATCTCCCCTGATCGTTTAACCTTTCGAGAATGTGATACGAATGTCCACCGCCTCCCAACGTGCCATCCACGTAGGTCCCTTCAGGCTTGATGTCCAGTCCGTCTATCACTTCCCGCAGCAGAACCGGTTTGTGTCTAAATTCCACGCCCCTCTCCTTCCTTTTCATCCCCTAGATGGAGAGTCCGAGTTCCGCCATTTCCTCAGCGATGTCATCCATGTTGTCGATGTTTGTCTGCGCTCCCCAGCGCTCCTTGTCCCAAACTTCTATCTTGTCGATGACTCCGACAAGGACAACATCTTTGTCAAGTCCGGCATGTTCCCTCAAATTGCCGGGGACCAATATCCTTCCCTGTTTGTCCGTTATGACTTCAACCGATGAGCCTACGATGTTACGGACATAGGTTCTGATATGATTATTGGCCGGCAGAGTTTGTATCTTTCCCAAAAAGGTTTCCCACGCCTCATTGGTATAGATCGCAAGACAACCGTCGTTCCCCTTTGTTATCACGAAAGCTTCCCCAAGCTGTTCGCGAAACTTTGTGGGCACTATCAGACGCCCCTTCGGATCGATTGTGTGGTTGTATTCACCCATGAACATGGTGCTTACTCCTATCTACCACTCTCTACCACTTTCCACCACTACGTGACCATAATAACCCCCAAAGCAAATAAATGCAACCCAAAAAGATAAAAAAATATCCGTGAAAATGCCGAATTTACGCCATGTGGTGGAAAGTGGGGGATGATTTTGAAACCATATCTTGAGTCGCAAAAAAGAAAAAGAGCACCGAAACCACTAAATATAGTTTTGGTACTCTTTTTGTAAGATCCGTGAAAAAAAATTTTATATTTTTATGATTCTCTCTATTTTATACGTTGAAACGGAACAGGATAACATCTCCGTCCTTAACAACGTAATCCTTTCCTTCCATTCCGACCAGTCCTTTTTCTCTTGCCGCCGACAGGCTCCCGCATTCAAGAAGGTCCTTATAGTTAACGACCTCCGCTTTTATGAAGCCTCTTTCAAAATCGGTATGGATCTTTCCCGCAGCCTGCGGAGCTTTTGTTCCGATCCTGATGGTCCAGGCCCTGCACTCATCCTCTCCCGCGGTAAGGAAGCTCATAAGGTTCAGTATCCTGTAGCTTGCCGCGATAAGCTTATCAAGACCGGACTGTTTAAGACCGAGGTCCTCAAGGAACATTGCTTTCTCGTCATCGTCAAGCTCTGCGATCTCCTGCTCAATCTGCGCACAGATCACAAACACCTCACTGCCACTCTGCTTTGCGTATTCTCTTACCTTCTGAACGTGTCCGTTTGATGCGCCGTCATCTGCCAGATCATCCTCTGCCACATTAGCCGCAAATATCACGGGCTTTCCGGTGAGAAGGTTATAGGAAGCGAGCCAGGCTTCCTCATCTTCATCCGCACATTCAAAGCCGATTGCAAGCTTATTGTCTTCAAGATACGCGATCAGCTTCTTCAGGAATTCAACTTCCTTTGCTATCTTCTTATCGTTATTCGCCGCGCGTCCCTGCTTTGCAACACGTCTTTCGAGAACTTCTATGTCCGCAAAGATCAACTCAAGGTTTATCGTCTCGATATCTCTTACCGGATCGACAGATCCGTCAACATGGACCACGTTCGTATCCTCAAAGCATCTGACTACATGGACGATAGCATCCACTTCCCTGATGTTAGCCAGGAACTGATTGCCGAGGCCTTCACCCTTTGAAGCGCCTTTTACCAGGCCTGCGATATCCACGAACTCGATCGTTGCCGGCGTGACTTTCTTCGTATTATATAACTGTCCCAGCAGCTTGATCCTCTCATCCGGAACGGCTACGACTCCCACGTTCGGATCTATCGTACAGAACGGATAGTTTGCCGATTCCGCACCTGCCTTTGTAAGTGAGTTAAAAAGTGTTGACTTCCCG
>CADCPL010000298.1 GCA_902803305.1 uncultured Lachnospiraceae bacterium | reverse complement strand
TTTCAGATATGTGCACCGATCTTCTGGTTTGCGGCCGGAAAGATGATGGAAGATATAAAAAACAGGACTGAATAAGGAGAGGAAAATGGAAGAATTACTTGAGCTTTTACAGGATGTAAGGGATGATATCGATTTTGAAAAAGAGGATAAGCTCATCGATGACAAGATACTGACATCGTTTGATATCATTCAGATCATAGCTGCGATCGATGAGACATTTGACGTATCGATCCCCGCAACACAGATCGTGCCTGCCAACTTCAACAGCATGCAGGCTATGTATGACATGATACAGAGATTAGCGTAATACCTTCACGAGTTCTTCGGTGTATGTCCTGCGCCCCGCGCCGGACATATGCCCCATGTCTTCAAAGTATTCGGGTTCGGAAGCGTCAAAGGGTACGTCTGTGGCAAGGATATAGCGCACACCGTACTCATCAAGCATATCCTTGAAATATTGCAGGTACAGTTTGTAGACCGGATCATCTGACAGACGGTGATAGTGCGGACTTTCCAGGAAGCATATATCCTGTCCGTTTGCGCGGCACTTTTCTATCAGCTGTCGGACGGCTCGCTCCTGTATGGGATCGATCACGGCTTCGCTTATATCAAACTTCTCGTTTTCAAGAAAATCACGTCCCGATGACGGTGTATCCCCTGTCTTTGCACCTTTCTTATACCTTGTCGAATAGAACGGTTCGGTAAGCGGATACGTGAATATGTCATCAAGTCCCGATGTTACGAAATACTCATAGAACACTGAAAAATCGGTATCTTCGGACCCGGCGAGATTATCCCAGAGAGCCTTTTTACCGTTCCATGACAGATCGAATACGACACGCGAATCGGAGAGCTTGACGGGCTCGGTGAGCATGAGAGGATCGAGCTCGAATATCATTAGGTCATACTTGTTATCCGAGCGGCCCGCGATCTCATCATACTGTATCGGGAACGCCATGAGCTGATTCCCGCCGTATGCGATGATATAGTCTTTCCCGTCATAGGTCTTATCCAGTATATCTATATCAAGATTACTCCTGAAAGTCGATGAACCGATAAAGAGCCGGTCTATGTCACCCGACTTTACAGCCCCCTGAATACCGCGGTTTCCGATGGGGATCCTGTAAGAGAACAGGTTCTTGCAGACGACAACGGAAGAAACGATCAGTAATGCGATTAACAACGTGGTAACTGTCTTTTTCATTTAACTCCCTAAAACTGCTGATACATGAAATTGGAGCGCCCGATGATACCGAGGAGCGCTATGGCTGTCAGCATGATGCATGCCTGAACATATCTGTGCTTTGTAAAAGCATGCTCATCTGTTTCTTTTCTTAGTTCCACAATGAACAGGCCGCCGATGAGAACGGCAAGGATGATCGATGATGCGGCCGCCTGGTTGCCGTTTCCGAACGGGACGAGAGCAGCCGTCAGGGCATCCGCACTTATGCGCGTCGTGGTAAATATCTTTTTATATATAAGAAGAGCATCGCTCATAGTATGCGCTCTGAACATCACTTCTCCGAAAAGCACGATCACGAACGTACGAAGTGTCTGGAAGATGATGATGAAGATGTTGCTGTCATTCCATTTGATGCGAAGCTTCAGCTTCTTGAAATATCCCGTCGTTGTAAAGGATATGAGCATGACTATCGCAAAGTATATTCCCCAGCACATGTAGACCGCCTCCGCGCCGTGCCATATACCGGTGACGATCCAGACAAGGATGAGCGGGAAGATCGTACGTATCGTTCCTTTTTTCGCCTTGGGGAAGATCTTGTACATCACTTTTGAGATCTTGATGTTCCATTTGGATGTCACGGCAGGGAGCATGAGGTGCTCCTTGAACCACTCGTTGAGCGTGATGTGCCAGCGTCTCCAGTATTCCTGAATGTTGCGGGAAAAATACGGACGCCTGAAGTTCTCGGCAAGTTCGATCCCGAGCATTTTCGATATGCCGCATACTATATCCATGTATCCCGAAAAATCGGCATACAGCTCTACCGCATAGAAGAACACGGCTGTGATGAGGGTCAGTCCGCCGTAATCCTTCGGGGACGAAAAAACCGTGTCAACGTAATATGTAAGGCGTCCCGCGATCACGAGTTTTTTAAACAGACCTTTTATGATGCGGTATCCGCCTTCTTTTATATTGGTAAGATCAAAACGATGCGGAGCAAGAAGCTGCGGCTGCATCTTCTGATATGTGCCTATCGGGCCTTCCGTGAGCTGCGGGAAGTATGTGATGAACAGCGCGTAGTGAAGAAGATCCTGTTCGGGCTCGATCTTTTTCTGATAGCAGTCGTGCGCATATCCGAGCGTCATGAAAGTATAGAAAGAAATGCCTAGCGGAACGATAAGGTCGTGCACTCCGAAATATATGCTGTAGCGAAATACGATCAGTATTCCGAGGTTTATGGCAACAGTCAGTAAGAAGTTTATGCGTGAAGGCGTTCTTGCAAGATACCACGTGGCGATAACGGATACTGCCAGAAAGATCACGCAGAGCGGATGCACCCACATATAAAATGCAAGAGAAAAAACAAGAAGAACGATCCACTGTCTGTCGGCGCTGACCTTGTAATATGCGATCAGCAAAACGATCATGAATATAAGGAATGTCAGCGAAATAAGGCTCATAAACGGTATTATAGTAAATAAAAATAAAAAGTTCAATCCGGGTATTGACATACTAAAGTGATAGGTGTATTATACATTCAATTCGGATCGAAAGAACGAACTATCCAAAGAAAGGAGGCGTGACAATATGAAGACAAAATATATGTGTATGTGTTGTATGTGTCGAATGCTGGACTCCCGGGCAAGTAAAATGGTCGGATGTGTGGCTCAGTTGTCATGCACTCCAAGGTAGGAAAGAAGTCATTTCGATCACTGCAAAACCATTTGCCCGGGAGATGAGACCGGGCTTTTTATTTGCCCACTGTACTGTAAAGTACGTAGGCCACGCCTCCACGAAGTGGATTCTAAATGGCGTGGCTCTCAAGGGTAGTAGATATCGAAATGACAAAACGTGATACGAATTAATAGAAAAGAGAGGAAAGAGTTATGAAAAAGTCACTAGTAACAAAGTTGTTAACAGCAGTCATCACCATTGGAACAGTCGCATCGGCACTTACGGGATGCGCAGGAACCGCACCCGCAGCTCCCGCAGCGGACGGCGCAGCAACAGATGCAAACAAGGTATACAGGACACTTGATGAGATCAAGGCTGACGGAAAGATCAACATCGGTGTATTTTCCGATAAGAACCCGTTCGGATATGTTGATGAGAACGGAGAGTATCAGGGATATGATGTATACTTTGCGGAGAGGATCGGAAAAGACCTCGGAGTAGAGATCAACTATGTATCTACCGAAGCTGCGAGCAGAGTAGAGTATCTTGAGACAGGTAAAGTCGATATCGTACTTGCAAACTTCACGGTTACTCCTGAGAGAGCAGAGAAGGTTGATTTTGCGCTTCCTTACATGAATGTTGCGCTTGGCGTTGTATCTCATGAGGACAACGTTATCGAGAGCCTCGACCAGATCGGAGCTGATGATCAGGTTATCGTAATCTCGGGTACGACCGCAGAGACATACCTTGAGAAGAACAACCCGGAGATCAAGCTTCAGAAGTTTGACACATATGCGTCGGCTAAGACATCTTTTGAGAACGGCACAGGCGTTGCATGGGCAAATGATAATACAGAGGTTATAGCATACTCACTTGAAAACGAAGGTTATGTTGTAGGTATCCCTTCGCTCGGAAGCCAGGATACGATAGCACCTGCAGTATCAAAGGGTAACAGCACGCTTCTTGACTGGCTCAACGATGAGATAGTAGCACTCGGAAGCGAGAACTTCTTCCATGCAGACTATGAAGCAACACTTCTTGACACATACGGAAAAGATTATGAAGACACACTTGTGGTTGAAGGCGGAGCATCAGGATCTGCAGAGGCTGCACCCGCGGCAGCAGGAGATCTTGATATCCCCAACGGAAACGGAGAGACGATCAAGATAGCTGCTTCGGCAACACCTCATGCGGAGATACTTGCAAAGGCTTCAAGTATTCTCGAGGGATACGGATACAAGCTCGACGTTGTTGAATTTGAAGATTATGTACAGCCCAACCTTGTAGTTGAATCAGGTGAGTTTGATGCAAACTATTTCCAGCATGTTCCTTATCTTGACAGCTTCAACGAGGAACAGGGCACACACCTTGTAAATGCAGGCGGTATCCACTACGAGCCTTTCGGTATCTATCCCGGAAAGAAATCAAGCCTTGCTGATGTTGCAGACGGCGATTCGATAGCAGTACCTAACGATACTACAAACGAAGCAAGAGCACTTCTCCTTCTTCAGGATAACGGACTTCTGAAACTCAAGGACGGTGTCGGACTTACCGCAACAGTAAATGATATCACCGAGAATCCTCACAACATCAAGTTTGTAGAGCTTGAAGCAGCTCAGGTTGCAAGAGTCGTAAACGAAGTGGAATATGTTGTCCTTAACGGAAACTACGCTCTTGAGGCAGGCTACTCTGTAGGCAAGGATTCCATAGCATATGAAGCAAGTGATTCCGTAGCGGCCAAGACATATGTTAATATAATCGCTGTCAAGGAAGGCAATGAGTCACTTGACAAGATCAAGGCACTTGTTGCAGTACTGCGGTCTGATGAGATCAAGAAGTTCATCGAAGACACATATGACGGTGCAGTAGTATTTTTTGAAAACTAAGAGGAATTTGGGACAGTATGGATCTTGAAGTAATAAGATCATATATACCTCTTTTTGCGAAAGCGTTTTTTCTGACGCTGAGGATAGGCTGGATAGGGATCGCACTTGCGATCCTTATCGGCATGCTCAGCGCCTTTGTTTTGTATTTCAGGATTCCGATGTTGTCGGGATTCATTAAGTTTTACATTGAACTGTTTCGAAACACACCGCTCCTTATCCAGTTGTTTTTCATCTACTTCGGTCTGCCTGCGATAGGCCTCAGCATTTCGGCCGAAGTATGCGGTGCGGTAGCTCTCGGGCTTCTCGGAGGAAGCTACATGGCGGAGAGCTTCAGGAGCGGACTGGAAGCCGTCCCGTATATCCAGACGGAGAGCGCAATGGCGCTTGGTATGTCAAAAGGAAGGCTTTTCATATCGGTTATACTTCCGCAGGCGATATCGATAAGCGTGCCTGCGATCGTTGCAAATATCATTTTTCTTCTCAAAGAAACAAGTGTATTTTCGGCTATCAGCCTTATGGATCTGATGTTCACGGCAAAGGATCTTATCGGGCTTTACTACGATACAACTGAGAGTCTGTTCCTTCTCGTGATCTTTTACGTGATCATGCTGCTTCCCGTATCGTTTGCGGGAAGCTTCCTTGAAAAGAAAATGCGGTACAGCATGTTCGGAGACTGATATGGGGATCGAAGTTATCTTTAAAGGAAAAAATCTGATACGTCTTCTTGAAGGCCTTGGCATTGCGATGAAGATAAGCATGATATCGGTGGCGATCAGCATAGTGCTCGGCATCATACTCGGCATGCTCATGACGATGAAGAAGCCGGCGGTGAATGCGGTGCTGCGTGCTTATCTTGAGATAGTGCGCATAATGCCGCAGATGGTCCTTCTTTTCATAGTATTTTTCGGTATCACCAAGATGACCGGGATCAATCTCTCGGCCGAGACCGCGTCCCTTATCGTTTTTTCTTTCTGGGGAACCGCGGAGATGGCGGATCTTGTCAGGGGGAGTCTTATCAGCATTCCGGCCATACAGTACGAGAGCAGCATGGCACTCGGGCTGTCGGGCTTTCAGACATATGTATATGTTATAATACCGCAGATCATACGCAGGCTCATTCCGCTCTCGATCAATCTCATTACAAGGATGATCAAGACGACGAGTCTTATCATGATGATCGGTATAGTTGAAGTACTCAAAGTAGGTCAGCAGATAATAGAAGCCAACAGAAAGACTTCGCCCAAGGCTGCATTCGGCGTGTTCGCGGTGATCTTTCTGCTGTATTATCTTGTGTGCGGACCGATCAGCGCCCTGTCAAAGATGCTTGAGAAAAGGTGGGAAAACTAAATGGAAGAGATCCTGAAGATAGAAGGTTTATCCAAGAGTTTTGATGATCTTACGGTTTTGGAGGATATCAACCTTACCGTTGCCAAGGGAGAGGTTGTCGTGATAGTCGGACCTTCCGGATGCGGAAAGAGTACGCTTCTTCGCTGCATCAACGGCCTTGAGAGCATCGAGGAAGGAAAGGTACTTCTTGACGGTGAGACGGTTAATCCGACGACCGGAAACATCAGAAAACTTCGTGAAAGGATCGGCATGGTATTTCAGAGCTACGATCTGTTTCCTCATATGACCATACTTGATAATATAATGCTTGCTCCGCTGAAGGTTCAGAAAAGGGACAAAGCGGAAGTGAAAAAGGAAGCGGAAGAACTTCTTGCCAGGGTAGGACTGTCGTCAAAAAAAGATAACTATCCGAGACAGCTTTCGGGCGGTCAGAAGCAGAGAGTAGCGATAGTGCGCGCACTCATAATGAATCCCGAGGTGCTGCTCTTTGATGAAGTGACGGCGGCTCTTGATCCCGAGATGGTAAGGGAAGTTCTTGATGTCATACTGGATCTTGCTTCGCAGGATCGCACGATGATAATAGTCACACATGAAATGGCTTTCGCAAAAGCCATAGCGGACCGCGTCGTTCTGCTTGATGCCGGAACGATAGTCGAGCAGTCCGATCCGATCAGCTTCTTCGAGTCTCCGAAAACGGAGAGGGCAAAGAAGTTTCTAAGTACATTCGAGTATTCCAAACAGTGATCCCAAGGCTTATAGAGGTACATTAAAAAAAAAGATAAAAAAGTTTAAAACACCTATTGACATAGTAGGTTAATAGTGATAGTATACCATCAGATACTCAAGGAAAGGAGAAAGAAGACATGTTATATAGCAGACAGTACATGTGTATGTGTTGGCGAATGCTAAACTCCCGGGCTCTTACCATGGCCGGGGCAAGATCGTGCCTTCTTCGCCCCGATAAACGATGTTGAAACCATCTCATTGTAAGCCATAAGCCCGGGAGCAGATCGGCCCCCGGGCGGTTTTTATGAAAAGGCAGACAGATAACCGATAAATTGATTCAAAGGAAGAAAAGGAGAAATATCATGAGTGATTACAGATTTGAAACATTACAGCTTCACGTAGGACAGGAAGAGGCCGATCCGGCAAGCGATGCAAGAGCGGT
>CADCPL010000297.1 GCA_902803305.1 uncultured Lachnospiraceae bacterium | reverse complement strand
TGTCGGGTGTTGTTGTGGCACTTGCCGCTTTTGTATCAGTGGATAATTCAAGTGATCAGCAGAAACCTTTTACATCTCTGTATGATGCAAGCGACGATATGCTTCAGATCATCGATTTTAATGTCGGTAAGGCAGATGCAGCCGTTATCCGTTTTAAGAACTCTATCGGAGTGATCGATACCGGAACGGAGGCGTCCTTTCCCACGCTCGATTCCTGGCTTGAAGATCGTGGTATTAAGGATATCGACTATCTCATAATCACGCACTATGACCAGGATCATATCGGGGGCGCTGTTGCTCTTCTTGATAAGTATAATGTCAAAGCAGTTTATCATCCCGATTATGTCAGTGAGAAGAGATACTATCCCGGTCTGATGGAAAAGCTGTCGGAAAGGGAAGGCGTGACGACGGTAAATACCAATACAACATTCAGGATAGAAGGTCTTACGGTAGATATCATTCCGGCTGAGGATCCGGATCCGCTTCTTAACATAGCAAACAACATGGATAACAATATGTCGCTTCTGTGCATGATGACATACGGTTCCAAGAAATTCCTGTTCGCGGGAGATATCGAAAAAGACAGGATCAAACAGCTCACGGAAGGATCCATGGATCTTGATTCTGATTGGATCAAGATCCCCCATCACGGAAACTATGATCCCAAGCTTGAGGAGTTGATGGATATCGTCACACCCGAATACGCCATCATCAGTACGTCTTCGGATGAGACTCCTTCCAACAAACTGCTTAAACTTCTGACCAATAAAGACGTCACAGTCCTCGACACCATGAACCATGCTGTCGTGACGGACTGTGACGGTACACAGATCACAATTGAGTGATACGTTTCTTATCCTGTAAGGATATGTTAAAGATCATTTTTGTCGAAGCGAGTTCTTCTATAAGACCGTTTTCGGCTTCACCCGATGAGAGCGTTATCTTCCAGATGTATCTGCGCACTTTCTTTTCTTTTACCTTAGAATAAGCACATCCCGATTCAAGAAGCTGCACTTTACTTGCATACTGTCCCAGCATCTGCTCGAGCGCCTCTTTTGTCGCCCCGCTTTCGGGATTCTCTATCGTGACTATCCTTACATCACTGTGTTCTTTTTTGGTAGGCCATATGTTCGCCTTCGAATAGAAGAAGAACACAGCCAGCACAACAAGCGAAAAACATACAGTGATCATCAAAAATCCCGTGCCACATGCAATACCTATGCTGATACTGACAAACAGCGCCACCATCTCTTTTGCCGTACCCGCAACCGATTTGAATTTGATAAGCGCAAAAGCCCCCGCGATCGCAAGTCCCGCTCCGAAATTATCGGAGATAAGAAGTACCACAACGCACGTTACCGGCGGAATCAGCGCTATCGCCATGATGAAACCCTTAGTCGTGGAAGTCGATGTATAGTAATAAATATTGGCAAGAATGGCTCCAAGGATGAACGCCATAATCAGGCTGATCAGAAAACCCTTCATGTTGATCTTCGCCATAATGCCGTACACATTTGTCATAAATACATTCATACTGTTTCACCTTTCATCTTATATTTTACAAACAGTCTTACCCACCTGACTTGCTTATTCACTCGTTTTCTTATTATACAGGAATTTAACATTTCTGCTTGAGAAGCCCTCATCCAGTATAAACTCAAGGTACCAACCGCTCTCGGGGACGGCTTCAGAAACTTTTTCATTTTTACCTCCCGTGTGGTTAATTAATCCGTAATACCGTTATATTCATCATCAACAGTTATGATATCCGTAAGTATGTAATGGAACAGCGGATATGATGTGTTCGCATTCTCTATATAACCTTTGCGCAGATCGATCGTATCGGACGGGTCGTCGGGGTTTACACCCGTGTAATTACCCCGGTATACAAAATCACCGTTTCCGCGCTTGAACCTCTCTATTGCATCTTTCATTGCATCTTCCGTGCCCGGTGCTGCGGCCAGTTCGTTCAGATCATCCATCTCGACCCAGCCTTTATCAAATCCGGCTGACATATCCGTCCCGTGTATCTTCCCTTGTACGACTGATTCTATCTCCTCATCCTTAAATACCGCATCAACAGCTCCGAGAACATACGGCTCCCAGCATATCCTGAAAGTGATGAGCGATGCCGCCGGTGCGACCTCCGACATACTCTGATTATATCCGACAAAATAGACCGGATGCTCTTCAAACGCCTGCTCACAGGCTATGGCGGGACCTATCGTATCCGTATGCTGTGACAGGATAACGCATCCCTCATCGATCAGGTGCTGTGCAGCACTCTTTTCCAGTGCATAACTGCTCCACGATCCGGTATAGCATACATGCATGACAGCCTGCGACACAACGGATCTGACACCCATCAGATACGCCGTGTATCCCGATATCACCTCCGATGTCGGAAAAGCAGCCACAAATCCGACAATCGCCTCATCCTCTGAGATGATCCCTTCAAGTATCATCTGCCTAAGCTTAACGCCTGCCGCGATACCGCTGACATACCTTCCCTGATAAGCCTCACCTTTGAATGTATGATAATTGGCAGGAACACTCTGTCCGTACATATCCATGTATGATGTCTGGCAAAACTGTATGTCCGGGTACTCCGGAGCCAGTTTTCTTACCAGTTCACTGTACCCGTTGAAAAAGATGATATCGCATCCCTTTTGGGCAAGTTCTCTGATGGGTTCTTCCATATCATCATCAAGTACGTTGCTGCACGTCTCTATCGTCACGCGTTCTCCGTACACTCTTTTGAGCTCATCGCCCGCAAGCGAAAAGTTGTACGTATACGGCGTGCTCTCATCATTATCGTATATAAACCCGACCGTCAGATGGTCTTTTCCGCCGGATAGATTCATAAGTCTGAAGCACAGTATGAACCCGGCCATGATCACCAGACACGTCAGCGCTGTTGTGATATACACACGTTTCATTGCTCTGCTCCTTTCTCTTCCTCTTCGGTCGCATTTTCGTTCTTCATCTGCTCGGCCTGGATCTTCTTATCTTCCGCTTCACGGCGCTTCAGCTCCTCCTGCGCCTCCCTGTCTGCACTCTGTATCTCCGCAGACTTCTGAGCGTAGATCTCATCCAGGTTTATGATTCCCTTATCCACAAGACGAAGGAACGCATCAAGCGCTTCGGGATCAAACTGCGTACCCCGTCCGCGCTTCATCTCATTCATGACATAGTCGGTGTCCATCTGATTCCTGTACACGCGGTTCGATGTCATTGCATCAAAT
>CADCPL010000296.1 GCA_902803305.1 uncultured Lachnospiraceae bacterium | reverse complement strand
TCGTGTTATCGCCATTGAAATGGTACCTGTTCCCCCTATGAACAAAGCTTTTCGCATACGTATACCTCCCTTATTTGACACATTATCTGTTCGATGTCTCGTTAAGTATCTCCATCATCTCGCGGATCATCTCTTCATCCCTTAGGCGGAACATGATCTCAACACGTCTTGATGCATCCGCATCCACGCTTCCGTCAGCCTTCAGGATGGGCTCGCTGAATGATTTTCCGACTGTGGACAGTACCTTCTCGAGTTCCTCTTTTTCCTTGTCGGTCAGAAAATCACTGTTTCCGCGAACACAATAATCCGCAACCGAATATGCCCTTTGCTGGGACAGTTCGAGATTCGACAGATAATCTCCGTCCGTATCCGTATGTCCCTCAATGACTATCTCCGAGATGTATTTTTTATACTTGGGACTGAGCAGGATCTTTAAGTACCTCGGCATGAACTCTCCGAGAAAATCCTTACCGCCGGTCTTAAGGACCGATTTGTTGTATTCGAACAATATGCTCGAATCCATCGAGATCGCGCCGGTATTCTCGTCAACCGCTATGCTCAGCGATGAATGCTCGAATTCCTTCTTGAGCGCTTCGATAAGCTCACTCCTGATACCTATTATGTTATCAAGCTTTGCCTGCTGCTCTCCCATGAGCTGCTCAAGTTCTTTGAGAAGTTCAGACTGTTCCTGGAGTTTCTTCTGCTGAGCCAGCAGCTTTCCTTCCTGTTCCGACAGCTTCAGTTCCTGGGCATTGAGCTTGGCTCCCTGCTCTTCGATCGTCAGTCTCTCGTTTTCCAGTTCTTCAGACTGGATTATGAGTTCCTGTTCCTTGCCGGCAAGTTCTTCCTGCTTCTGGTCATACATGACCTTGGAACGAAGAACCGTGATCGAGATTATGATGACAAAGCACAGGAGAAGTCCTGCCATCATATCGGAATAGGACAGCCAGTATGAAGTTTCCTCATCTTTTGTCCGGAATATCCTTCTCATCAATCTCTCCCGGCAGATCCTGTTTTCCTGTCTCCGAGCTTACGCATGTAATCAACGCCGTTCCTGATCTCTTCAAGCGCTTCGTCTACATGCTCGTTCGTATCCTTGCTGTAGTCTCTCATCTGTCTGATAGCCTGGCGAAGTTCCATGATTATATTGCCCTGCTCCAGCAGCATGTTCTTTTCCTGTACGATGAGTTCTCTTGCCGACTTGTCCTCGGTACCGAGATTTGCAAGAGTTCTCTGCAGTTCATTCTGTATCGTCTGAATGCTCGCGGTATAGCTGTTGAGAGTCGATATGAGTCTCTGTGTCTCGTTGTTGATCGAATGGAGATTGGCGGTATTGCTTCCCGTCGTATTAAGAAGCTCCGTCATCTGATCGGCAGTCTCTTTCTGAGATCTGTACTGCTCGTCAACCGATTCGCCGAGCTTTCTGAAGCTGTCGCCGAGAGCAACATTCATCTGCGCTACGAATGATTCCACGATCTGATTGATCGCCTCGGTCTCATTCCTGACCATGATCGTCTCATACTCGGCAACGGTCCTTGACAGCCTGTCAAACTGAGGCTGCACTATCCTGTCAAGCTCAATTGCCATCCTGTCATACATAGACTCCATGGCCCTTATCTGCTCACCTGAAAGAGCAATGAGCTGGTTCATTCCGTTGTTTTCCGTATCGGGAAGAACGAACTTTTTGAACGCATGAGAAAATTCCGAAACGGCATTTTCCGCCTCAAACAGTTTTCTCTTATATACCGCATTGAACACGAGTGAAAAAACAAGTCCGAATATCGATGTATGGAATGCGACTTTGATACCGTCCATCAGTCCCTCGATACCTTTTGTCATCTCCATCGTGGATCCGGTTGCATTAAAATTATGCAGTCCGATCGACAGACCGATGAACGTACCGAGAATACCGAGTCCGGTCAGCATTCCCGGAACCTGGTTCAGCTCGTTTCTGTGCATCGTCGTATCAACGATGTCCATGTTGATGTAGTCATCTATGCTCGGACGATAATATGCTTTTTCCGCATTGTCCTCGCGATTGAGTTCGAATACGAAGTCCGTAAAAAGCTGGTCGAGCTTGCTGTTCTTGAACAGTTTGACATCACTCGACGAGTACGGCTCCCACAGGTATGAATGCGAATTCATGGCATCGGAGCGTATCTTTTCCGAAGCTTTCTTAAGGTCCCTGATGATGGAATTCATCGGAGCAAAGCTGCCAAGATCGGCGGTGAGGAATATGACCGCAACAATAAGGAACAGCGCTCCGTTTATCGCAAGCGTTATAAATCCCTCATTCCGGTCCCATACAACGCACAATGCCGCCATGGCAAAAAACGCGATGGTCAGTATCCATTCATACCATTTTCTCTTCATAATCTACCCTCTATTCTTTTGCCATCTTCTTCTTCATAAAGAACAGGAATGCAATTGTAAGTACCACACCTATCGGAAGCGACAGCCATGTAAGTCCTATCGGCTCAAAGAGTCCTGCAAGCACGTAACATACAAAGGACAGACCTGCCACCGATATCGCATAAGGAAGCTGCGTCTCAACATGGTTGATGTGATTGCAGTGAGCTCCGGCTGACGACATGATCGTCGTATCGGAAATGGGTGAACAATGGTCTCCGCAGACAGCACCTGCAAGACATGCAGAGATACCTACAAAGAAAAGTGAACTCTCTTCGGGGAAGATCGCCGATACGATCGGGATCAGTATTCCGAATGTACCCCAGCTTGTTCCGGTCGCAAATGATACAAGACATGCAACAATGAACACTATAGCCGGAAGCAGCCACTGAAGTCCCTGTGCATTTGACATTGCATCCGCAACGAATTCTTTTGCCTCAAGAAGTCCTGTCATGTTCTTAAGGGATGTCGCAAGTGTCAGTATCGTGATGGCCGGTACCATTGCGCAGAATCCCTTGGGTATGCACTCCATTGCTTCTTCAAAGGTTACAACCTTGCGGACTATCATGTATATGATCACGATCACAAGTGCGATTATGCTTCCCCAGGGAAGTCCGACGTATGCATCCGTCTCCGAGAACGCATCTATCACGCTGCCTTCTCCGATAGCGGAAAATCCGTTGTACAGAAGTCCCCATACACAGAATACGATCAGTATGAGAACAGGTATGATAAGGTCGATGAGCTTACCATGCGCAACAGCATCGGGGCCCTCTTCCTTAAGCTTGAACTCTTCGTCTTCCGAAAGATCAAGTATTCCGAGATCTCCCGTGATCTCAGCTTTTTCCTCGAACTTCTTCATCTTGCCGTAATCAAACGCAAGAAGTGAAAGAGTGATAATGAACACAAATGTAAGTATGGAATAAAAATTATAAGGGATGGCTCTTATGAACAGCTCTATGCCCGAGTAATTGTCACTCGTAACACAGCCGCTGACCGCTGCCGCCCATGATGAAACGGGAGCTATCATACATACCGGAGCAGCCGTTGCATCGATAAGATATGCAAGCTTTGCTCTCGACATCTTCTTGGAATCAGTTATCGGCGACATTACCGAACCGACCGTCAGGCAGTTGAAATAGTCATCGATGAAGATCAGAACTCCGAGTGCGAATGTTGCAAGAGAAGCTCCGACTTTTGTCTTGATGTTCTTAGATGCCCACTGTCCGAATGCTCTTGAAGCACCCGACTTGTTGATGAGTGCAACTATGATACCGAGTATCACGAGGAATATAAGTATACCTGCGTTGTCCGCAACCGCCGTCGTCAGGCCGTCTACCGTGATCAGGTCAACCGTTCCGGTAAAAGAAACCGATGACGCCATGACCGCTCCGAGCACAACACCGATGAACAGCGATGAGTATGCTTCCTTAGTCACGAGAGCGAGCAGTATCGCTACAAGCGGAGGCACCAGAGCCCAAAAAGTCCCGGCAAAAGCATACGCTCCGTCAGCAGATGCATTGACAACGCTTATGATCACTATCATAAGCACAAAGATAACTCCGGCGATCAGCGCCGAATTTCTCTTTTTCATAATAAGATCCCACCTTTCAATTTATATCATCTCGATCTGTCGATCGCGATCCTCTGATTTATCTTCTCAAGTGACAACGACATCGTCTCAACGAACAGTCTGTGCCTTATCCTCGACAGGAATTCACTCTTATACGGAATGACCGAATATCCGTATGTCTGCACGTTGTTACGAAGCGATGAGAAAATAAGTATCTTGTGCTCTTTTTCCCAGTCTGTAGGATACAGGGGCACACCCTTTTTTATATCCGTTCTTCCGTTTCCGGAAAACATGCTTATGTTATCGTCATAACCGGTCTTCTCTCTGTCCACGTCGCCTTCAAAGAAAGTCTCGTTCAGGCATATCGCAACATCGTCGATGTCAAGCTTTTCGATACACCTCTTAAGTGCTTTTTGAAAATCATCCATCGTGGTACTCGACAGAAGGATCTGGCGAAGGTTGGTATGGATCGTCATATTCCCCATATCAGTCTTGGACTTACGGAGCATATTGATGTAATCGGCTCTGATGTCTCTTGTCAGATCACAGCCGCAGCTTTCGTTATAACAGACATAGCCTTCAACAAAATGGGTATCGAATTCGGTATTGCCGTTGAGCGCTTCAATAAGCGCATCCATCGAATCAAAGCCAAGCTGTTTCCAGTTCCTGTCAACTGTCGTGATCGAAGGAGAATATGTCCTGGCATCATCTATATCATCAAAGCCCGTGACTTTAATATAATCGGGAACGTTAATTCCATCCTTTTCCGCTTCGTCCACATATCCGAGAGCCATGTAATCATTGGCGCATATGACCGCATCCGCCATGTTGACTCCCCATTTTTTCCATTCTTTGTATGCTTCTCTTCCGCCGGTCTCAAGGAAGTTCTTGTGAAGGACTCTCTTCTTCTCTATGCCTATTCCGTGTGCTTCCAGACATTCTTTAAATGCTCTGAACCTTTCCATGTCCTCTTCATTATCCTCGGGTCCTCCGAGATAATTGAAGGTCCTGCAGTCATGGATATTGACCATATGATTTACAAGCTGATACATCGAACGATAATTATCGAGCCCGCAAAAGATCGCATTATCGGCTTTTGTATCAATCGCAACTATAGGCTTGTTATACTTGTGGAATCTCTCGGTAATATCCCCTACATACTTAACAGACTGGATCGTTGACATCGCAAGTATCAATCCGTCGTACTGTTCGGGATCCGGAAGAAAATAGATCTCTCTTCCTTTTTGATAGAAATTACTTTCTGTCAGATCATCATAAGCATTAAAGATGTGCAGCTGTATATCATCATCCCCGATCCGCTCACGTATACCGGCGATGATCGCATTACTGTATTCGCTGTCCCATGTACTGGTCAGCATCAGAACTTTTCCTGGCAATTTCATACTCTTCTTCAGCCTCGTCTCTTCTTGTTCTTCGCTGCGATCCGGTCAGCAGATTTCTCAGGCTCCGCTTATCCGGAATTGCCACATCATGGATGAGCCCCATGACATAGTCTCCGTCCCACAGGATAACGTTCAGTTTCTCGGCAAATCCCATGGCGTTCTTGGTAAAGCTCTGGTTGGTCATCACTACTGCGACCATGCATCCATAGTAGTCCTTTCCGGCATATGCTTCCTGCACGGCGCGAACTCCCACGGCATCTGAATAGCATTTGCATTGTATGGCATATGTAATGCCGTCTTTATCTGCGATTATATCAACCCCGTAATCATGACTCGGCGGGGTGGTTTCCACATTCTCGAAGCCCTTTGCGGTAAGAAGCTCGGCACAGTAGTTCTCGAATTCCACACCTTCCATGTCATCGAAAACCTGGTCATCGGAGCGGTCACGATTGAGCACGTAGAAGATCCAGCATGCCAGGAAGATAAGGACTGCTATGCCGACTATTAAGATTGCGATGGTTTTAACTTCCACAGG
>CADCPL010000295.1 GCA_902803305.1 uncultured Lachnospiraceae bacterium | reverse complement strand
TTGGACAAATTCTTAAAAGTATCAAGGATAATAAAGAGACGTACGGTCGCGAACGAAGCGTGCGATGCCGACAGAGTGATGATCAACGGCAGGAGCGCGAAGGCTTCGACACAGGTCAAGGAAGGCGACATTTTGGAGATCGCATTCGGTAACAATCCTCTCAAGGTGGAAGTGCTCTCCGTTAAGGAGACCGTCAAGAAGGATGAAGCGAAGGAAATGTACAGAGTTATTTGACAATAGCGCATATTCTGTATATAATTTGTTATGTTAACAAAGGGGTTGGAGATACCGAAAAGTATCTGTTAATATCGAAGGGGAGTAATAATGGCCAGAAAAGTTGCGTTTCGAAAGAAACGGCAGAACCGGCTTGGAATGGCGCTTGTTTCGTTTGTGGTTCTGATCCTGATGGCGGTCATACTGTTCAAGGGACATGAACTGAAGCAGAAGCAGGCCGAATATCAGCAAAGAGAAGCGACACTGCAGGCTCAGATCGAAGAAGAGCACGAGCGGACCCGCAAACTTACGGATTACGAGAAATACACGAAGACAGACAAGTTTGTGGAGGAGATCGCGAAAGAGAAGCTGGGATTGCTGTACGAGAACGAGATCTTATTCAGATCGGACGTCAATAAATAAGCATGGGGATGAAAGTTCCTGTGCTTTTATTGTAGATAGAAGGGGCCCGATTCACGAAGTGAATTGGGAAGAGGTCTGTCTACACCGCGAGCCTCTATCCGACGAAGTCGGATCCTAATGGCGAGCGACCTTAAGAAAGTAGATGAAAGTGACATTTGGAGGGCAACATGGAGAAGGATAATATCTACGCAAAAGTCACGGACTATATAAGAGAAAACGACCTGATCCACCCCGGAGACACGATTGTGGAAGGGATATCGGGCGGCGCCGATTCCGTATGTCTGTTCCTGATGCTCGAAGAGCTCAAGAAGGAAATAGACTTTAATACGGTTGCGGTACACGTTCATCACGGTATACGCAAGAAGACCGCGGACAAGGATCAGAAGTTCGTGGAGAAGCTCTGTGCATCTAAGGGTGTGGAGTTGAAATCATACAAGAAAGATATCCCTCTGATATGTAAGATCACGAAGGAGTCGGAGGAAGAGTGCGGCCGCCGAATCAGATATGAACTGTTTGATGAGGTGTGCAGCCTTTATGACAATGCAAAGATCGCAGTCGCTCATCACATGAACGATCAGGCGGAGACGATACTGTTTCGTATGATCAGAGGGAGCGGAATCAAAGGCCTTACCGGAATGGAGGCAAAGAGAGATAACATCATCCGTCCGCTTCTGTGCCTTAAGAGAGAAGAGATAGAGCAGTATCTTGAAGAGGTGGAGCAGGACTACAGAACGGATGAGACCAACGGAACGCTTGAGTACAGCAGGAATTACATCCGTAAAAAGATCATGCCGAAGCTGGAGGGTGTCCGTCAGAATGCCGTTGAACACATAAACGCGCTTTCATCCGAAGCGGCAGAGGTCAACGTGTTCATGGAAAAGAAGGCGGCGGAGCTTCTTGAGGAAGCCGGAAAAGAAGCCGACAGTAAGTACATTACAAAGGGATTGACGAAAAAATATAAAGCGGATGTTCTGTCGCAGGCGGAACCTATACTTCTTAAGTTTGCGGTCCGCGGGCTAATCACTCAGTCGGGTGTATCGATAAAGGATGTAACGAGAAGCCATATAGACAGCCTGTGTGAACTGATCACGAAACAGGGAAGCGGAGAGATCCACCTGCCAAGGAGGGTTACCGTAGTAAAAGAATCGGGCATCGTATATATCAAGCCTCGGGAAGATTTTGAGGCAGACATACAGGAAATTCCCGGTGAGAAGATCCAAGGTGTTCAGCCTGCTCCGGCGGTTTCCATGCCGGTAGCAAATCTTCCGGATATTCCGGAGCAGCATCCGGTGGTTGTTCCCGTAGAGCATAATAAAAGAGAAACAGCGGCTCCGGATTTTAAGTTCTATATACCGGTTGCGGGAGTCGGAGAATATGCGCTTCCGGATGGCGATACCGTTACCTGTCGTATACTTGACGAGTTTGACAGAGATGCCATTCCCGATGATACCTATACGAAATGGATGGATTATGCTAAAATGACCGGTGATCTCGTCCTTAGGACACGCAAGACCGGAGACTATCTTGTGATCAATAAAAAGGGCAACGAAGGTAACCTGAAGAACTACATGATCAACGAGAAGATCCCCAAGAGCGAAAGAAACGAAGTTCCGCTCCTGGCCTGCGGCTCGAAGATATTCTGGGTCATCGGACACAGGATATCGGAAGATGTTAAAGTGACGGAGAACACCGAAAAAGTAATTGAATTTGTCTATAAAAGAGGAGAAGAAGATGGCTGATAAGATCTCGGTTCTTTATTCTGAAGAGGAAGTATGTGCGCGCATCAGAGAGATGGGCGAACAGATAAGCAAGGATTATGCAGGAAAGACGGTGCATCTGATCGGAATACTTAAAGGAGCTACTTTCTTCATATGCGAACTCGCAAAGAGGATCACGGTTCCGGTAACCCTTGATTTTATGAGCGTATCGAGCTACGGAGATGCGACCGAATCATCAGGTATCGTAAAGATCAACAAGGATCTTGATGAGCCGCTGGACGGCAGGGATGTCATCGTTGTAGAAGATATAGTCGATACGGGAAACACTCTCAGTTATCTTCTTGATAACATTAAAAAGCGCGGGTCAAAGTCAGTCAAGCTCTGTGCACTTCTCGACAAACCCGAGAGAAGGAAAAAAGACGTTAAGGTGGATTACACGGGCTTTGAAATTCCCGATGCATTTGTTGTCGGGTACGGACTGGACTATGCGCAGAAGTACAGAAATCTGCCCTATATCGGCATCGTGGAGGTAGACGGTTAATTGAAGAGAAAAAGCGGATTCGGTTTTTACGGCCTGATTCTGATCATACTTGTGGGACTGTTCATCGCATGGTCCAAAGTACAGGGATCGGTCAAACAGGAAATTAATCACAATGAATTTGAACAACATATAGAAAAGGGCGATATCGCATCCATCAGGCTGATACAGAACTCCGAAGTACCTACCGGAGAAGTCAGGCTGACACTTGATAACGGCATGACTTTGTTCATGTATACGCCCGATATCAATAAAGTAACGGAGGAACTCGACAAGAAGTTCCCGGATTATACGCTTGATGACGTCAAGAGAGAAGGATGGTTCGCCACTTATATCCTGCCTTCCCTTATAATAGTCATCTTCATGATCGTGTTCTTTACGTACATGAACGGATCGGCGGGCGGCGGAAACAAGATGATGAACTTCGGCAAGAGTCACGCCAAGCTCTCGAGTTCAGATAACAAGATCAAGTTCCCGGATGTGGCCGGTCTTGATGAGGAAAAATCAGATCTTGAAGAGATCGTTGATTTTCTGAAGAATGCTCAGAAGTATATAGATGTCGGTGCAAGGATACCGAAGGGAGTGATCCTGGTTGGCCCTCCCGGAACGGGTAAGACATTGTTTGCAAAGGCTATTGCCGGTGAAGCGAACGTTCCTTTCTTTTCAATATCGGGATCGGATTTCGTGGAGATGTTCGTCGGTGTCGGAGCGAGCCGTGTCAGGGATCTGTTTGAGGAAGCCAAGAAAAACGCACCCTGCATAGTGTTCATCGATGAGATAGATGCCGTTGCAAGAAGGCGTGGTACCGGTATGGGCGGCGGACATGACGAAAGAGAGCAGACGCTCAACCAGCTGCTTGTTGAAATGGACGGTTTCGGAGTCAACGAGGGAATAATCGTCCTTGCGGCAACAAACCGTGTGGATATACTCGATCCCGCCATCATGAGACCGGGCCGATTCGACAGAAAGATCGCCATAGGTACGCCCGATGTTAAGGGACGACTTGAGATACTGAACGTTCACAGCAAGAATAAGCCTCTTTCCGATGACGTTGACCTTGACGAGGTATCAAAATCAACATCCGGATTTACGGGCGCTGATCTTGAGAACCTCATGAATGAAGCTGCCATAAGGGCTGCAAAATCAAACCGCAAGTTCATCAAAATGGAAGATATCAGGGAATCATTCCTGAAGGTCGGTGTCGGAACCGAGAAGAAGAGCAAGGTCGTTACCGAAAAGGAAAAGAGGATAACCGCATTCCATGAAAGCGGTCATGCAATACTTCACTACATACTGCCCGACATAGATCCCGTAAATACGGTATCCATCATCCCCACCGGATTCGGTGCAGGCGGATATACGATGTCGATGCCGGAAGAGGATGTGATGTTTGAGACACGCGGCAGGATGCTCAACGAGATAGTGGCAATGCTCGGCGGAAGGGCTGCCGAAGCCATCGTGCTTGACGATATCACGACCGGTGCGTCCTCCGATATCAAGAAAGCGACGCATATGGCGAAAAATATGGTCATGCGTTATGGTATGAGCGATAATATCGGAGCGATCTGCTATGATGACGAAGGCGAAGAGGTGTTCATCGGACGTGACCTTGCCCATACGAGAGGCTACAGCGATGCGACGGCATCAAAGCTTGACGAAGAAGTAAAGTTTATCATCGATACATGCTACGAGAAGGCGGTTAAGCTTATCGGCGAGAACAGGGATAAGCTTGATGCATGTGCAGAGCTCCTTCTGGAAAAAGAAAAGATCAACCGTGCGGAGTTCGAGCAGCTGTTTGAAGGTGCCTGATAGCTCAATATATAGTGATTTTGACTAACAGAATTAATAATCGTCCGTTAATGTGCACAAATGACGGAGTTGTCATTTGTAATATTTGTGAATTTAATGGATAGATTTTGAAAACATCCGGGGCTATAATGCACTTGTAACCCCCCAATAAGAGGGTAGTCTTTACAGACTATCCCCCATAAGAAAGAAATACCTTCTCCAAAAGCGGCTCCTCCAGAGGAGCTGCTTTTATGTTTAATCCTATGTGATATCGATAAATATTGTGAATACCCCCAAATCTTGATATAATACTAAAGTTGTATACTAAATATCGGAAAGTATTCGATGAGGGGCATAGGATGGATTCTGATAAGTTAAACGATATCATTCAAAAGGGCAGGTTTATCACCAATTACAAGCCCGTTCTCAACAGAAGGGCTCTCTTTTCCGACTATTCGGAAGACTACATCATTCCACTGGAACCAAATGCATACGGGGTCGTGACCATTAAGCTCAGAAGCGTACGCAATAATATCGATTACGCCAAACTTGTGTGTAACGGTGAAAATATCCTGATGGAGATCACGGAGTCAACCGAGGAGTTTGATTTTTACTCTGCAAAGTACCGTCTCAGCAATGAAATGATCAGGTATCATTTTGAGGTGGGGTCCGCGGGAGTAACGTGCTTCTATGATATGAGGGGCGTTGTGAAGAACCCCGATGATCATTTTGATTTCCGCATCCGTCCGGGATTCAAGACACCGGACTGGGCAAAAGGTGCGGTCATGTATCAGATCTACACCGACAGATTCTATAACGGGGATCCGACAAACGATGTTCTGACGGATGAATACAGATATATAGGTGAAAATGTCACCAGGGTCGATGACTGGAGCAAATATCCGGCATATATGGGTGTCAGGGAGTTCTACGGCGGTGATATCGCAGGAGTAGCCGCAAAGCTCGATTATCTGAAGGACCTCGGCATTGATGCGATATATTTTAACCCGTTGTTCGTATCGCCTTCCAATCACAAGTACGATATACAGGATTACGATTACATAGATCCGCACTTTGGGAAGATAGTTGACGACAAGGGAGACCTCCTGACCGGCGATAAGACCGAGAACAAGGATGCGAGCAGGTATATCAACAGAGTGACGGGACGCGCCAATCTTGAGGCTTCCAACAGGTTCTTTGCGTCTTTTGTCGAGGAAGCGCATAAAAGAGGGATAAAAGTCATCATAGACGGCGTCTTCAATCACTGCGGTTCGTTCAACAAGTGGATGGACAGGGAGAGGATATACGAAGAGCAGGAAGGATACGAGAAGGGCGCTTATATCGATAAGGAAAGCCCGTATCATGACTTTTTCAGATTCTTTGAGGACAAATGGCCGTATAACGGCACATATGACGGATGGTGGGGCCATGATACGCTTCCGAAGCTGAACTACGAGGGATCGAAGCAGCTCCGCGATTATGTGCTGCGAATAGCGAGAAAATGGGTGTCTCCGCCGTATAATGTGGACGGCTGGAGACTTGATGTGGCTGCCGATCTCGGACACAGCCCCGAATACAATCACCAGTTCTGGAAAGATTTCAGAAGAGTGGTAA
Source organism: uncultured Lachnospiraceae bacterium (assembly GCA_902803305.1). GTDB lineage: Bacteria > Bacillota > Clostridia > Lachnospirales > Lachnospiraceae > UBA2868. The sequence goes on along the minus strand of CADCPL010000295.1, from coordinate 5,151 downwards.
AAGAAGCCAATCCCAACGCCATAATCATAGCTGAGCATTACGGAGATCCTTCAGGATGGCTCATGGGCGACGAATGGGATACGATAATGAACTATGATGCGTTCATGGAGCCCGTGACGTGGTTCCTGACGGGAATGCAGAAGCACAGCGATGATTTTCGCCAGGATATGCTCGGAAACGCGGATGCTTTCGAGGGAATGATGCGCGAGGGCGTCAGCAGGTTCATGGCACCCACGCTGTTTACCACGATGAATGAGCTGTCCAATCATGATCATTCGAGATTCCTGACCAGGACCAACCATATAGTCGGACGTGTGGCTGACAAGGGTTATGAAGCAGCCAATCAGGGCATCAATAAGGCTGTCATGAGGGAGGCTGTCGTGATCCAGATGACATGGGCAGGAGCGCCGACCATATACTACGGAGACGAAGCCGGGGTCTGCGGATTTACCGATCCCGATAACAGAAGAACATACCCGTGGGGCAATGAAGACAAGGAGCTTATCAGATTCCACAAGGAAATGATACGTATACACAAGGAAAACCGCGAGCTCATCACGGGCGCGGGCATTATGATCCATAAGGACTATAACGTTATCGCGTTCGGAAGGTTCATTAAGAACAACGAGATCATTGTCATAGTGAACAATAATGACTGCGACAAGGAAATGGATATGAGAGTCTGGCAGACAGGCGTTCCGAGAGAGTCAAAGCTTACGAGACTGATGATCACGGATGCCGACGGATTTTCAACCGAGTCTGAGGAATATGAAGTAGTGAACGGACATCTGTCGATAACGCTGCCTAAAACATCGGCAATAGTATTGAAGGGAAGACAGGGGTCTCCCTCGGAAGGAAAAAAAGACGAGGAAACAAAGCACGTAAGTCCTTTACAGAGACTGGAATTTCTGTTACATTGAAACAGATTGAGATACAGGTATTAGGTCCGGGGGACTTGTAATGTTTGAAAGACTTGGTAAAAGGAAAACGGAAAACAGGAAGGACGGCGATAAGGATCAGAGAAAGTTCATCGCCGAACTGTCATACAATATCCGCAATCCGCTTAATACGATCTGCGGGATCACGGAGATAACAAAGAAGAACATCCAGGGTGATTGCGACAGGGATACGCTCCTGTCATATGTTGATGTGCTGGGTGATGCCGCAAAGGAGCTCCAGCAGACGATAGACCATTTCTTTGAATGCTTTGAAACAGGCAATTATTCGGCTATTTACGGCGAAAACACAGACGGTGAGGATGTGAGCATCTTAAGCAACCTCCGCGTTCTTGTGGTTGAGGACAGTTCCGTCAGCCAAATGATCGCAAAGGAGATGCTTGAATCAAAGGGTGCGATCGTTGCTGTCGCCGACAGCGGACAGGAATCGATCGATATGTTTGAAAGGTCGATCACCGGAACGTATGACGTGATCTTCATGGATATCAACATGCCGGGAATGGACGGCTACGAGACGACCGATGCGATCCGCGCAAGCAGCCATCCCCAGGCTCAGAGCATCCCGATAATCGCGATGACAGCGGAAGCCCTTCCCGACGATATACAGAAGGCCATGAAGGTCGGCATGAACGCGCATATCAGCAAACCCATAAATATCGAAAAGATCGTTTCCGCGATCAAAAGGGTTTTGTGATAAAAAAATGTTGCAAAAAAAACGAATAATGTGTATAATGTCCTTTGCTGACGCGTAATTCTGATATATCCGCCCAGATAGCTCAGTTGGTAGAGCAGAGGACTGAAAATCCTCGTGTCACTGGTTCGATTCCGGTTCTGGGCACTTTGCAGGTGTGGTTCAATGGTAGAACACCAGCCTTCCAAGCTGGTGACGTGGGTTCGATTCCCATCACCTGCTCTATCAGATCCCCGAAAACAAAAGGTTTTCGGGGATAATTTTTATTGTGACCTATTGTGACCTAAGCATACTTTCTCAAACAAAACCCCTTTCGTTAGATTTTGTCTAACAAAAGGGGTTCACTTCAATGATCAATCAAGGTTGATCTTCTTACGGTTTATGAAAAGGGTTAACACATAATATACGGCAGACTGCGCCAGCGTTAAAATGCATATTATCAGCATCATATTTCTGTAAATACGACCGAAAGATGTATCAATATCAACACCGGGTGCTCCCATCAGCTGGAAAAATCCCGAGCCGAGGAAAGCAAATTGCGACAGCAGCTGGTTTAAGATATATAAACCTATAATGCACAGGACCGAACCGAGAACCTTATGGTTTTGCCAGAGCTGTCCTAAGCTGACGCTAAAATACATGTACAGTATCCCTGCGATCGGCGTGATAAGCATCGTGATCACCATGATAGCTGTAAAGCCGGTTTCCGCAAAACCCAGGATATTATACATTTCCATAAATCCCGCTTTGATCTCTTCCACTGATACATCGGTGGTTTTGAAGAAACCGATACCGGCAATGACAATGGATATGAAGGTACTAAGGTATGAAAGAAACAGCCACACAGATCCGGTTATGACCTTTGAGTGGATTATCATATCCGTCTTCACAGGCAGAGTAAATGTAAGATATCCCTCGGAGGTATACAGATTTCTGTAATAGCGTATTACCAGATATATAATTGTCACTACATTGGCGGCGATGATGCCGACGTAAAAGAGTCCGACAAACGAAAACATAAAGAGACTCATTCCAAGCGAATCTTCAACATGCGGAACAGTCTGTATCACAATTGCAGTAAGTATACCCAATACGATCAGCACCGCATCCAAAGCTACAGGTACCTTCCAGGTAGCGATAAAATCGTGTTTTATTAATTTTCCTAACATCTGAACACCTCCCTGAACAAAGCGTCTACCGATTTGCCTTCATCGCTCCTGATCTCATCCACACCGCAGAATCGGACGATGTTTCCCTGCTTTAAGAAGATCACTTCATCAAGGATATTCTCGATATCTGATATAAGGTGTGTGGAGATGAGGATGGAAGCATTCTCGTCATAATTGGTGATGATAGTGTTTAGGATATAGTCTCTTGCAGCAGGATCAACACCGGCTATCGGCTCATCAAGTATATACAGATCTGCTCTGCGGCTCATGACAAGGATCAGCTGAACCTTTTCCTTCGTTCCTTTTGAAAGTGTACGAAGACGCGAGTTCGGATTGATACCGAGCTTGCCCAGCATATCGTACGCACGATCTGCATCAAAATCCTCGTAAAAATCACAAAAATAGTCTATAGTCTCTTTCACCGACGCGGTCTTACCAAGATAGGTTGTATCGGGAAGATAGGATATGACCTTTTTGCTCTCGACACCGACAGGATTGCCGTTTACCGTAACACTTCCGGCTGTCGGCTGCAGCAGTCCGCAGATTATCTTGATCAGTGTTGTCTTTCCACTCCCGTTTGGTCCGAGGAGCCCTATGATATGTCCGCTCTCAAGCTTAAAGTTCAGATCGTTAAGCGCGGTCACGTTTCCGTATTTTTTGGTAAGAGAACTTACCTCTAATAATGAACTCATGATTCCTCCTTAATAATTATCTTTTATCAGTTTCAGTACCTCATCCTTATCAAGGCACAGACGCTTCATCTGTTTGATAAAACCGTCGACGCCAACAGAGGCCAGGTTTTGCTTGAGCGATGCGATCGCTTTTTCGTCATCCGTTACATAACGGCCGCTCGTGCGTTCTGTTCGCATCAGTCCCTGTCTCTCCATTTCACTAAGAGCTCTTTGCATTGTATTCGGATTCACCGAAGCCTCAGTTGCCAGCTCCCTTACGCTTGGTACCTTGGCACCGGGAGGTAATGCGCCGGATACAATGTCATATTCGATATGTTCCATTATCTGAATGAAAATAGGGCGGTCACTGTTTAGGTTCCATGACATTGTCGTTCTCCTTTCCGTGATTGATAAACTGTGTTATCGAAATAGTGTATTAGAACACTAGTACAGTAACATAATAAAATTGATTTGTAAAGAGGACCATAGGGGACGGGGGTAGTGGTTCATTTACTTGATTTTGGTTATATAGGTAAGGAAATAAAGATCATCTCAACACCTCAGTACATCATGTACCGGGGTGTTGTTAGTTAGGGCAGATTTCTGATATAATAACCGATGATGAGTGAATTAAAAAAGAAAATCAATTATACAGTAGTTTGCGTAAATGAATTTGCTAATAAATTCAATATAGCTTCTAAAGAGGCGTTCATTTATCTGTATAACCATAAGGGTATAGAGTTCATTAAGGAACATTATGATGTAGAGCATACCCTGAGTTTGGATGATGCAGTCGAGGATCTGACAACGGTATGCAGGAATAATGGGGGAGGTTATTGATGCTGCTGTATCATGGAAGCAATACGGACATTCAAGAGATTAATCTTGCCATGTGCAGACCCTATAAAGACTTTGGACAGGGCTTTTATCTTACAGTCATGAAGGATCAAGCCGAGAAGATGGCAAGGAGAGTAGCAAGAATCTACGGTGGATCACCTGTTCTTAATATCTATGAACTGGATGATTCTTTTATGCAGACGAAAGGCCTTAACATAAAAGATTTTGGGACGCAGACATCGGAGGAATGGGCAAGATTCGTACAAAATAACAGGAATAAGTCGTTTGAGGATTTTTCTGATCCGGAATGCAACTTCGATAATAAATATGATATTGTAATTGGCCCTATTGCAAATGATGATATGGCACTTCTGTTCAGGCAATATGAGAATGGCATGATCACTTTTGAAAACATGCTGACCGGAATGATCTATAAGGAAACCACCAATCAGTATTCTTTCCACACACAAAAGGCAATCAAGCTGCTGAGAAAGACAGGTGTATGATCTATGGCTAAAGAACAACAGATGATTGAATATATGGTGCAGGATCTTGTTGAAATGCTTACTGAAGCGAAGGGTATAGAATACGACTCTGCCATGCATACCATATATGAATCAGAAATCTACGAGAAATTATTGGATTTAGAGACAGGTCTTTATCGAGAGAGTCCTGCATATGTATACGGGATTTTACAGGATGAGCTTAACTTTGGACATATAGTGCAGGCGGAAGTGTAGTAACCCTGAGGGACGGGGGTAGTAGACCTTGTGCGTGCGTTGAAATAGAAGAACATTACGAAGTTGCATTCATAGTTGCATTTTTTT
>CADCPL010000294.1 GCA_902803305.1 uncultured Lachnospiraceae bacterium | reverse complement strand
ATCAGTGATGTTACCGTACAGGCATTTGATGATGAGACATCGGGCGGAAAATACATAGCTGCTTATGTGGTATCGGACAGCGAGATCGACTTTAGCAGCCTCGAAGATTTCATAAGGAGCAAAAAGCCGGCATACATGGTGCCTGCGACTTTCAAACAGCTTGATAAGATACCGCTCAACCAGAATCAGAAGGTTGATAAGCGTGCGCTTCCGCTTCCGGAGAGACAGGAGGTCAACAAGGAGTTCGTTGAACCCGCAACACCGCTTGAGCGCGAGATTTGCGATGAATATGCTTCGATACTCGGCCTTGAGAAGGTTGGGGCAACGGACAGCTTCTTTGATATCGGAGGAAGCTCGATCAGTGCCGCACAGATCGTCATGTTTGCGATGAACAAAGGCTATAACATCGTTTACAAGGATGTGTTCAACAACCCTTCGCCGAGAGAACTCGCACGTGCGATATCAGGCTTCGGCAAGGAAGGTAAAGCCGGGGCGGCAGCTGATTTTGACTATACAAAGATCAATGAGCTGATCGCATTCAATTGCATGGATAATCTGAATGAGATATCCGCAAAACCCGTAGGTAACGTCATACTCACGGGTGCGACCGGATTCCTCGGTATACATGTACTCTGGACTTTTCTGAAAAAATGCGACGGAAAGATCACTTGCCTTATGAGGCGCGGAAAATATAAAACAGCCGAGAGACGTCTGACCGAAATGCTGATGTATTATTTCGGTGAGAACATGGGCGACCTGTTCGGTAAGAGGATATTCTGCGCGGAAGGAGATATAACGGATAAGGAAAGCCTCAAGGCTCTCGAATCATCGGATGCGGGAACGATCATCAACTGCGCCGCCTGCGTTAAGCATTTTACGAATGATGATACTCTCGATCGGATAAACGTCGGGGGCGTAGAGAATCTCATAGACCTGTGCGTACGGACCGGAAAGCGTCTCGTTCATATCTCAACGCTCAGCATCGCGGGGGAGATGGATACCGAAGATACCGTTACGCTCAAGGAGAACATGCTTTACTTCGGTCAGAACGTTGAAAACGATTATGTCCGTACGAAGTTCATGGCAGAAAGGGCTCTCCTTAACGCCCGCGTCAAGAAAGGCCTTGACGGCGTGATACTAAGGGCCGGAAACCTTATGGGACGTAATACCGACGGAGAGTTCCAGATCAACTTTGAGACTAACGCCTTTATGCGTTCGCTGTGGGCATACATACAGATCGGACAGTGCCCGTACTCGATGCTTGAACAGCCTGTAGAGTTCTCGCCCATCGATTCGGTTGCCGAGGCGGTTGTTCTTCTGGCGGGTGCAGACAAGCGGTTCAGCATATTCCACCTTAACAACAATCACTGCATCACAATGGATGATGTCGTAGAGGCGATACGCAGGCACGGATTCAAGGTCGATGCCGTATCGGAAGAAGAGTTCCAAAAGACGCTTGAAGAAGCTGCAAAGCATGAAGAAGAGAGCAGAACGATCCTTTCGCTTTTTGCGTATGCGAACAAGGAAGGTGAGAACCTGAAGCAGGTTGAGGCAGATAACCGTTTCACCACGAATGCATTCTTCAGACTCGGGTTCAAATGGCCGATCGTTGATGATCACTATCTTGAAAAGCAGTTATGGTCGCTGGATACGCTGGCGTTCTTTGATAAACAGCAAACTCAATAAGGAGAGAGGAAGAAAATGACGATCAACAAGACATTAAACGAAGGAAACATGATACTTTCGCTCGAGGGATGGCTTGATACTCAGGCAGCACCCGAACTGCAGGAGATCATCGAAGGGATGACGGATGAGGTGAAGTCTGTTGTATTCGATTGTGAAAAGCTTGAGTATATATCATCCTCCGGGATCAGACAGATCGTTGCCGCATACAAGAAGGCAGGCGGTAACTGCACGCTGAAGAATGTCTCCGATGAGATCATGGACGTGCTCAATATGACGGGTATCGCTAATCGCATCAAGGTAGAGTGAAGGTATTGAACAAAAATAAGACTTCGATAAAAATGTGGATCACCCGATATTTTCTGGGGATACTTTTTGTTGCCATGCTGCTTGCCGCCGCCATAGATCTGCACTCGACATATGTGGAGAATCTAGATGAGAGCGAGGCGAGTGCGATAATATGTGCCGAAAATGTTACGAGAATGCTGGATCTGGAGTGTAGCCTCGATCAGATCGTAAGCTCACCGGATGACGAGATAATAGAAGAGGCGCGTGAGATCCTGCATGAGCAGTGTACCTCCGGCCGGATGGACTACATATACATATACACCGTCGATAAGACTGCCATGACAAGGTATTATTATGTGTGCGGCGGCTATTCCGATAAAGAGAACGAGATAGCGGAGAATGAGTTCTCAAGACATACAAGGCCGATAATACAGCTTCTGGATGGTGAGGAAGAACTTCTTGCCGGAGGAAGAGGTCTGCGCAAAGGACTGTGTGATAACCGGTACGGCGATGACATAGTGTGGATATATCCGTATTACGGCCCGGACGGGAAGCTTCTTGCACTTATCGGAATGGACTACAATGTTAACCGGCTGATCAGAGATGTTGCCAGCGGTTTTGTGCATGACATCATCCCTTTTTCCATTCTGCTGGTGCTCAGCATGCTGATCCTGCTGTATTACATGCAGCACCGTATCGTCAGTCCGATAAAAGCTCTGTCGGACAGCATGCAGGAATTCGCACGCGACACCGGTATCAAGCCGCAGCCTCTTAACATACATTCAAATGATGAGATCGGGGAGATCGCACAGTCTTACGAAAAGATGGCTGATGACATCATTTCGTATGTAGGCAATATCGAAGCGCTTACAAGAGAAAAACTCGAGAATGATGTACAGCTCGGAGTTGCCAGAGGGATCCAGAATGGGATGGTACCCGAGAAGTTTGACTTTGACGGCGCGGGATTTTCGATAAGTGCAATGACACGCCCTGCGAAAGCGGTCGGCGGCGATTTTTATGAAGCCCGTATTCGTGATGACGGAAGTGTTTGCCTGGTAATGGGAGATGTATCGGGCAAAGGTATTTCCGCTGCGATCTGTATGGCGATGATGAAAACAGCCATAAAGGAAGAAATGAAAGCGGGACTGAGTCCGGCAGAGATATTGAACAGGGCGAATGAAGAACTCTGTGATCACAATCCGGAGAATCTCTTCGTTACAGCCTTTACGGTCAACATGGATCCTGCGACGGGAACTGTTGTCTACGCAAATGCCGGACATACATATCCTGTCCTTATAAAAGACGATCCGGAGCTTTTGATACCGGAGAGCGGTACACCGCTCGGACTGTTCGAAGATACCGATATCAAAGAACATACTATGACGCTCCTGCCCGGTCAGGGTATCATACTTTATACGGATGGAGTGACCGAGGCGGTGAACCCGCGTAACCAGTTCTTCGGTACAGACAGGCTTCTTGAGGCAGTAAAGTGTGTGCCCGCGGGAACTGCTTCTTCAAAGGACTATATCATGGAAGTGAGTCGTAAAGTCGGCGATTTCTGCGAAGGAAACGATCCTTTCGATGATATGGCGGTTCTTGTGCTCTTGAGACAGGATATAGGGATTACACAGCTTTCTCTTGACCAGTCATCTTTTGAAGAAGTAAAAAAAGCGGTATTTTCTGTTGCGGGCAAGACGAAGGAGACAAGACGTGCGCTTCTTGCCTGCGATGAAGCTCTTACTAATATAATCCGATACTCGCAGGCAACCGAACTGGAATATTCGTGCTCGGCAAGCAGTGGGCTTTTAAGAGTTGTTTTTTCCGATAACGGGATAGAATTTGACCCGGTGTCCGTTGAGCCTGAAGATAAGGAATTTGAACTTTTGGAACATGGCGGAATGGGACTCCGCCTGATGAGGCAGACTGCCGAAAGCATGCATTATGAGCGAAGCAAAGATCGGAACATCCTTACGCTTGATTTTAAAGTCTGAT
>CADCPL010000293.1 GCA_902803305.1 uncultured Lachnospiraceae bacterium | reverse complement strand
CCCATTATATGGTCAAAATGCCCGTGGGTAAGAAATATCCCGCAGACTTTAATGTCGTGTTCGGCAAGTTTTTCATACAATCCGTCCTTTGCGGGATCTATGACGACTGCTTCCATTTTGTCCGGATCGTATATGAAGTAGCAATTGGTCTCGACCATTCCGAGTACCATTTTCCCGACTTTTAATGCTCCCATCAGCCTGTTGTCCTTTCTATGTCCATAACACCCTTGACCGACCTGAGTCTGTCGATCACCGTCTCAAGTTCATCCCTTCCTGATGTACAGAACGTCACCGTTATCGTTGCAGTACCCTGCTTGCTCGTTCGCACGTTCATGCCCAAAATGCTGACGCCGTGCTCCGTAAGGTATCTGGTAACTTCCATAAGGAGTCCCTGCCTGTCCTGAGCAAAAATATGAATGCTCGCCTCAAACTTATCACTGCATTCCTCACCGGAAACGCTGTCCCACTCAGCTTCGATAAGCCTTGCTCTCTCATCTTCGGGAAGCGATATGATGTTGACGCAGTCCGTCCTGTGGATAGAAACTCCGCGGCCGCGTGTGACATAGCCCACGATCTCATCACCGGGGATCGGGCTGCAGCATTTGCTGAACCTTACAGCAAGATCATCCGTACCCTGGATGGCAACTCCGCCGTTTGATTTTACGCGCAGCTTCCTTTGTTGTGTCCCGGCCTCATTGACATCCTCGAGTATCTCTTCATCGGACATGATATGCGGATGATCTCTGTCGTAGAGTTCCTTCATCCTGTTGATGATCTGTCCTTCACGAAGTCCGCCGTGCCCGACCGCTGCTCTGACGGCATCCCAGTCCCTGAATCCGTACTTTTGGAGCACCGCGTTCATATACTGCGGAATCATTATCTTGGCAGGATCAACGCCGTTATTCTTACAGTATGCAAGCAGCAGTTCACGGCCTTTCTGGATATTATCATCCTTAAGTTCGTTTTTGAACCACTGATTTATCTTGGTCTTGGCCTGATTAGACTTGACGAGATTGAGCCAGTCCCGGCTCGGTCCTCTTGAATTCTGTGATGTGATTATCTCGATCCTGTCGCCGTTCTGTATCTTGTAATTAATGGTCGCGAGCTGTCCGTTAACTCTTGCTCCGATCATCTTGTTACCGACGGCCGAATGAATGGAATATGCAAAATCGATCGGATTGGATCCTGCGGGAAGTGTCTTGACGTCTCCGGTCGGCGTGAAGCAGTACACCGTGTCCGAATACAGCTCCAGATCCGATTTCAGCGTGTTGAGGAATTCCTTGTTATCGGACAGATTGACCTGCCAGTCAAGTATCTGGCGAAGCCAGCTCATCTTCTCGGCTTCGGATTCTTCAACTCTCTTTCCGTCAGAATTCTCTTTGTATTTCCAGTGCGCAGCGATACCGTATTCGGCAGTCCTGTGCATCTCATGTGTTCGTATCTGTATCTCGAAAGGTCTGCCCGAAGGCCCGATGAGAGTCGTATGAAGGCTCTGATACATGTTGGGCTTGGGCATGGCGATATAGTCTTTAAATCGTCCCGGTATGGGCTTGTACATTTCATGAATGACACCGAGCGCCGCATAACAATCCGGGATGGTATCGACGATTATCCTGACCGCAAACAGGTCATAGATCTGATCCAGTGTCTTGTCCTGATTGAGCATTTTGCGGTATATGGACATGAAATGCTTTACACGGCCGTCAATTGTAGCCTTAATACCCGCATTTCTTATGTGTTTTGCAACATCCTCGACTATATCCGATACATACTTCTCACGCTCTGATTTACGTATATTGATCTTATCCGCAAGATCGTAGTAAACCTCCGGTTCAAGATATTTAAGAGACAGATCGTCAAGTTCGACCTTCATTTTGGATATACCCAGACGCTGTGCAAGCGGTGCATAGATATCCATCGTTTCCCTGGCTATCTCTACCTGCCTCTCCGGCGGCTGATACTGCAGCGTTCTCATGTTGTGGAGTCGGTCTGCAAGTTTGACCATTATGACTCTTATATCCTTGGCCATCGCCAGAAACATCTTACGAAGGTTTTCGGCCTGATACTCAAGCTTATCACCGTTATATTTGATCTTCTCGAGTTTGGTGACACCGTCAACGATCAGCGCAACATAATTTCCGAACTGGATGCGCAGTTCCTCATCGGTTATGACCGTATCCTCAACGACATCATGAAGGATACCGGCTACTATAGTCTCTTTGTCAAGCTGGAGCTCCGCCAGGATGATGGCGACCGAAAGGGGATGGATTATGTACGGTTCCCCTGATTTTCTGAGCTGGTTCTTATGCGCCATATAAGCCAGATTGTAGGCCTTTTCTATAAGGGATATGTCGTCGGACGGATGATACTTTTGAACGCGCGAAACAAGCTCCTGAAACAGCTGCTCAGGGCTCTGGTGTTCCTGCAATGCTTCAAAAGCACCGTCATCGAGTATCAGTTCTGTCATCCGGCTTTCCGACAATACTCCTACGCTCCCAAAAATCCCGCTATTATCTCTTCCTCTGCTTCTTCTTCGGTAAGTCCCAAAGTCATGAGTTTCATTATCTGTTCGCCCGCGATCTTACCTATCGCAGCCTCATGGATCAGATCGGCATCCGTGGATGTTGCCGAAAGTGCCGGCATCGCGATGACCTGTCCGTTGTCAGACAATATCGCATCGCACTCGGAATGCCCCTTACATCTGACATTTCCGTTGATCACCGACCTGTATTCCTGTCTGGAATCACCCTTTGCAACACTCCTCGAAATAAGATCCACACTCGAATCCTCACCATCAAGATCAACTTCAAAATCAGTCTTGGCTGTCTCTGTTCCCGAAGTCATGATGCTCTCATGAATGATGAGCCTGGCATTTCCCGCAAGCTTTGCCTTCGTTTCCCTTACCGTCGTATCAACTCCGTGAAGCTGCAGCGTTTCCATCTCAAGCACCGCGCCGTCTCCCAGTTCGGCATAAGTCACCGGATCTATCACACGCTTTCCGGTCCCCTGTCCGATCCCTATGTGTTTTTCTTTGTACACGACATGAGATCCCTCTTCGAGGAAAAATCTGTGTATACCGTTATGCGATGATCCTTCTTCGGAATCCGTATGTACTCCGCAGCCGGCTACGATCACTACATCTGCACCGCTCTGAACGTGAAAATCATTGTAAACCTTGTCCCTTACGTCACTTTTCGTCACGCAGGCCGGAATGTAAACCGTCTCAGCGGATGCGGCAGCACTTATATATATGTCAATGCCCGGCATGTCTTCCTTTCTGACGATGCGGATATTTTCGCTGTTCCTGAAACTGATGCATTCTCCGTCCTCGCGGAGCGAATATGCACCGTCAAAGATCCCGTCCCAGTCCGTTATTTCTTTTAAAATCTCTTCGGTAATCTTATTCATGATCAAAACATCTCTTTGCCTCTGGGGCAGTATGCCCTGGCGCCGCTCTTTGCCAGCGTCGGCATCACTTCGTCTCTTGTGCCTTTCTGTGTTACGATACCGTCATTTATCACTATGATATCATCTGCGATATCAAGTATCCTCTCCTGATGAGATATTATGAGAAGCGCTCTGTCTTCTTCTTTCTTGAGCACCTCAAACGCATCGATGAGGCTGGCAAAACTCCACAGATCTATCCCCGCCTCAGGTTCATCAAACAGTATATATCGTGCGGGTCTTGCGAGAACGGTGGCTATCTCTATCCTCTTCATCTCGCCGCCGGAGAGCCTTGAATCCATATCGCGATCCATATAATCCCTGGCGCACAGACCTACTTTTTCCAGGATCCTGCACATTTTCATCTCAGGCATATCGGCTCCCGCGGAAATACTCATCAGCTTTCTGACCGTAACACCCTTAAAACTGACAGGCGATTGAAATGCATATGCTATGCCTTTCTTTGCCCTCTCGGTAACGGACATTTGTGTGATATCTTCTCCGTCAAGGATGATCTTGCCCGATGTCGGGACAAAAATACCCGCTATGAGCTTGGCTATGCTCGTCTTGCCGCCGCCGTTCGGACCCGTTATGACGGTAAGCTTTCCCGGTGCGATATCAAGAGATACTCCCTTTATGAGATTTTCTTTTTCAGGCAGATCAAGCTTTACATCAACCAGACTTAACATATCGTTCCTCATTCGCTTTATATCCAAAAAACCTCAAGGCTTGCTCCGCAATCCCTGAGGCATCTCATACAATAAGAAATATAACAGCTCGTAGGGGAATCGAACCCCTGTTTCCGCCGTGAGAGGGCGGCGTCTTAACCGCTTGACCAACGAGCCGTACTTGACTATATTATACGAACTGTGACAAAAAAGCAAGCAAAATATTGCCGGGCAAATATCACTTGAAATACTTTAGCATATATACAGGGAGCATAACCTTTGAATCTGAAGCCTTTACAGACTGCAGTTGTATCGTATACGCGTCGGAATCTTCAGCCTCTGTCTCTGCCTCCGTTTCCGCTCCGTCTTCGGTATCAGCCGCTATGGACTGCGAAGTCTCCTCACCTTCTATGGCATCAAGTGCTTCTTCAAAATATCCGCCTATAATGGCTTCATTGATTGTATCGATGACATCCTGCGAGAGAACAACATCATCTTCCGTAAGCTCTTCTTCTTTTTCTATGGCAGCCATTATCTCCTCGTCGGGTGCCGACCAGGCGGAAGGGATGTCATGATCTTCTATCTCCAGTTTGGTGCCGTCAAGTGCCTTCATGTAGGAATCTATCACTGATCTCACATCAACTCCTATGAGCTGTGACAGTCCGTCAATGACGTCATCATCCAATTCGTTAAGCGTGATGATGACCTCTATATCCGCATCGGTAAGAGCATCTACGTCTATATCCCCAAGACCCAGGGCATCAAGATCGATCGCCCCGTATTCATCCATTAACTGAAGTGCTCCGGCGCCAAGTTCGGCAAGCGCATCGCTAAACTCCTCATCGGAAAGCTGTGTATCAAATATCTGTCCGAACACGCCCTGTACATACAGCTGCGCTATTCCTTCGATATCACTCTCGGCTTCAAGAAGTATCTTTTCCACTCCTTCCTGACTGATCCTGCCGGACATCACGTCAGCATTTGCATCATCTACAAGTGCAGTAAAATACTTCTCGAGCAGTGCAGTTATATCCATTCCGGTAACTGCGAGCTTATCGCCGATCTCGGCAAGCTCCGGATCATTTGCGATCTGAGGCAAGTCGTTATTAAGGAATCTTTCGGCATCTTCCAGACTGTTTATTTCAACATCAAAATGTTTTATTACTATTCCTGCGACATCCAATGAAATGTCACCGATCTGCGATGCTATCTCGTTTTCTGCCCAGCCGTCTCTCGGAATGTTAGCTATCTTCTCGGCAAAGTAGTCCTCAAGAGCCGCGATCGTATCAACCTGGACTTTATCAGCCACTTCGGTCTCTACATCGAGAACCTCCTGAGAAGGCGCCTCGCTTACTTCCTCGGCTTCCTCCGTCTTTGTCTTTTCTTCTGAAGGTTCTGTTTCTGTCGGCTTGACTTCTGCAGGTTCTTCCGCTTCCGTCTCAGGTTCCTTGGTTTCTTCAATCTCCTCGGATTCCGCAGGTTCTTCCGTTACTTCGATCTCCTCTGTAACTTCAGCTTCTTCCGGCTCTTCGGCTGCTTCTGTTTCATCGGTATCTTCTGCCATGAAATCCTTCATAAGCTGCTCATTGTCAAAACCGGTGAATGTAACTGCGCCTTTGTTTTCTCCGGCCAGTATAACTTCGATCTTCTTGCCGTCTTTCGTTGCCGTAAACACATCGGATTCCACGGTCGTTTCCCAACCGTTTGCGCGTGCATATGAAACAGCGTCAAACGAACACTCGAACGGCTCCAGTTCATCGTCGGAGATCTTTTGGGGACTCAGAGTTCCGTTTCTGAAAAGATACAAATCAAGTTCATCGCGGAGCCTGATGCAGTTTTCGTCAGTCCTCTCAACATTATCTGCCACAAATCCATCTATCTCTTCGGAAACATCAGCCTCATTACTCCAGGTGCTTATCTTGTCTCTGAGGTCTGCGGCAAGTAAGCTTTCCGCACCCTCCCAATACTGTTTTATGGATGTGCCGTATGCTTTTCTTCTGGGATATACGCTGTTGTTGAGCTTAGCAAAATCAAACTGAAGCGTCCCTTCGGTAAATTCATCCTCTTTGGCATCGCCGGCAAATGATTCGGGAATGTTTTCGGCCGCTACCGGGATTGGAATAAAAGGAGCTGCAGTCGGATTGCCCGGCGTAGTCCAGAGAACGGTCGAAAGAGTCTCGGGAGCATCCGGGAATATCTGTATCACATTTGCATTCGAAACATACTGATTGTTGATCCCCAGGAAGATCGTCTCGTCATTGCCGTCGATGGCATAATCCGTTCCCTCATATCTGTTTCTGAAAACATCGAACACCTGCTCTATGTCGACCTTTTCGTCGGGCGTGAAGAATATATCAAAATCGCCCTTCTGATCATATTCAAGTTTTTCCGAAGGGGCAAAAATATCGTGTCCAAGCCATTCCTTTAAGCAGTTCTCTTCGGTCCATACGCTTTCATATAAATATGTATGTATAAGATCGATGTTCTTGTCATCATCATAAACTGCGAATCCGTTTTTCTCGGGGAGTACGAGAAGATCGGAAGATGTGATGGCGTCCTTATCATCGGGGTCTATAGTCCTTATGATGGGATTATGAGCAAATACTGCCATCTTATCATCGGGAAGACGCAGCGCAGCATACTGATGGCCCGTGAAATTCTCCACAACCCACGCTTCCTTCCGGTCTGCGATCATGACGATCTCTGCGGTATCCGCTCCCGTTTCTTCATATATTGAGCAGAGAGTCCTTACCGCATCCTCCGCTGTCTTTGATGTCGAAGCAAGGATCAATGCGATCTTTTCCTCACATATTCCTTTTTCTTCAAACGGATCTGCTGCAACAGCTTCAGGCTTTGTATCAACCGAGATCGTCGAAACTATCGAAACCCCGTACTCATTTGATGCGCACGATCCCCACCGGCCTATGCCGACATAGTCCATCATCCGCACGAGCAATACCTTGGCATTGTCCTCCGGCATAGTGTACTTATATCCGTTTACACACTCGATCACGTCCCCTTTACGGATCGATGCTTTTTCAATGATCTCAGGAACGGTTGCGTTTCCGACATCATATTCCGTAGAAGCCCCCAGAAGCGTCGTGCCGTCTGAGCTGACATCCTTTCCCACATAGACACACGTACCCGCATGTACATCTTTTGCGGCAAACGCAAAAAAAGTACACAGTGCTGACGCGGCAATTATCAGTCTGATTTTTCCCTTCATAATTTTCTCCCTGCTTTCTCCAAATCGATCTATATTACAAAAAACAAAAAATGGTGTAAACCCACACCATTTAATGTAACTCTTATGAAATATTATGTCAACAATAATATTATGTTAACAGATGATTTTTTTCTCTTTTTTTACCTCATAGCATTTTACGTCTGTCACCGTTTCGCCGTCGATCTGAAGTGCGGTCGGTCTGTCGAATTCAACGCGCACCTCGCTTCCCTGCATCTGCGAGACGATACTCCTGTACTTAAGGTGCTTTCCCTCGAATACAGACAGAAAAGCTATCAGGAGCTGTATCCTGAACCTGGCATGCACGACTATGACCGTTACAAGCCCGTCTTCGTTGAGCCGGTCCTGGCCGGGCGCACACATCATGCCTCCTCCGTAAAACCTTCCGTTCATGGTAGGCACCATCCAGACATGGCTGAACTCTTTCGTCACACCGTCGACGGTGACCTTTGCATTTACGGTATGAAATCCGTACAGCACTCCTTTGAGCGCTATTATCGAATAATTAACTCTTTTACCGGGAGCCTTGATCCTCTTTCTGTCTCCTTCTTCACAGCAGTATCCGTCAATACCGTAGCCGATGCCGTTGATGAACAGCTTCTTTGCCCCGTCTATCGTTACGGTCGGCAGACATTTCATATACTTGTTGATCCTGATGACACTGTTCGTATTGTCGGCATTTATATCACGGAAGAAATCATTTCCGCTACCTCCGGGATAATAGAACACATCCTGCTCGAGGTTTTCGGCATCGATCGAATTGATCAGCCTGTTAAGCGTGCCGTCGCCTCCGCATATGACGATCTGGTCATCCGCGCACATCCTTTTTATATATGCATCGATATCTTCAACCGAAAGCAGATCGATATAACGGATCTCGTCCGATCCGAAAATATCGCTCACTCCTTTGCACGCCTCTTCACATGTCCTGTTTCCGGCAAGCGGATTGTACAAAACGTAAACCAATGCGATCAACCTCTCTTTTCTGCGATCCGTCTTGCCACATAAACTCCGCTGGCGGATGCATGCGAAAGCGAATGAGTGACTCCGCTCCCGTCCCCTATTATATACAGTCCGGGATAAGCGGTCTCAAGATTTTCATCGACTGTCACTTCCATATTGTAGAACTTTACTTCAACTCCATAAAGGAGCGTATCATCGTTTGCCGTTCCCGGAGCTATCTTGTCAAGCGCATGGATCATCTCCATGATCCCGTCAAGTATCCTCTTGGGAAGAACAAGACTGAGATCACCGGGCGTGGCATTGAGCGTCGGCTGTACCATACCTTCCGCGATCCTCTTTTCATTACTGCGTCGTCCTCTTACAAGATCGCCGAAGCGCTGAACGATGACTCCGCCTCCGAGCATATTGGAAAGCCTTGCTATACTCTCACCGTAACCGTTGGAAGCCTTGAACGGTTCGGAAAAATGCTTTGCCACAAGAAGCGCAAAGTTGGTATTTTCCGTCTGTTTATCTTTTGCTTCATAACTGTGACCGTTAACCGTGATGATCCCGTTTGTGTTTTCATTTACGACTATACCGTGCGGGTTCATACAGAATGTACGTACACTGTCTTCAAACTTCTCAGTGCGATATACGATCTTGCTCTCATACAGTTCATCGGTCAGATGAGAAAAGATAACAGCGGGCAGTTCGACTCTTACGCCGATGTCAACTCGGTTGCTCTTTGAAGGTATCCCGAGATCGTTGCACACACTCTCCATCCATTTGCTGCCGCTTCTTCCGACCGAGATGATACACTGACTGCACGTACTGCTGCCGCCGGCATGGGTTATCTTATACCCTCCGTCGATCACTTCTATCTTTGTGACATCTGTCATGAAATGAAAATCAACCGCATCCCTTAACGTGTCATACAGCTTCTCCAGAACCACATAGTTTATGTCCGTACCGAGATGTCTGACGGATGCTTCAAGAAGTTTAAGCTTGTTCTGCATGCACGTCTTCTTAAGGCTCGTTCCGGCAGTGGAATACAGTTTGCAACCTTCACCGCCGTTTTCCACGTTGATCGAGTCAACATATTTCATGAGTTCGATGGCCTTTGCTCTTCCGATGTGCTCGTAAAGCGTACCGCCAAAATCATTCGTGATGTTATACTTGCCGTCAGAAAAAGCACCTGCTCCGCCGAATCCGCTCATGATCGAGCACGATTTGCAGCCGATACAGTTCTTGATCTTATCACCGTCTATCGGGCAATGTCTCTTTGCCAGTTCCTGACCCGCCTCAAACACGGCGACCTTAAGCTTGGGACATTTCTTGTAAAGTTCATATGCGGAATATATCCCGCCGGGACCTGCCCCGATTATAATAACGTCATAATCCATTCGATCACTCTCCATAATCTTTTTTCATTTTTACGCGACATTTATCTGATCCTGTTCTGCAGATCGGTATCCGTTTTGAATCTTCCTCTAAACTCTTCGGTACGGGTTACCGCGTTATGATTCCTGATGCCTCTCGCATTTACACATGAATGCTTTCCTTCGATCACGACCGCGATATCCCCGCTGCCCGTGATCTCACATATTATGTCTGCAATATCCTGTCCTATGCGCTCCTGCAGCTGAAGCCTCTTTCCTACCATATCACACACACGCACTATCTTTGACAGTCCTATCACTCTGCCCTTCGGGATATATGCAACTGTTGCTTTCATATCATACATCAGTGCCATGTGATGCTCGCAATAGGAAAAGAATTCTATGTCCTTCATGATGACAAGCTTTTCCTTTGATGTGTCGATGTCATCATCAAACGTCACATCAAACATCTGCGCTATCTCATGATTGGTATAGTTCATACCCTCGAACACTTCCGAATACATAGCCGCTACACGTCTGGGCGTATCAACAAGTCCCGGCCTGTTCGGATCGTCTCCGAGAGCTTCAAGTATCCCTCTTATATGATTTTCAATTGCCTTTGTATCTATCATTTATATCCTCAAACTTTTCCTTCTTTGAACATCTTCATCATCTCATTCGTGAGGCTCAGACTTCCCGGCTGAAGTTCGATCTCATCCCGCTTAACCCACTCGGCATATTTCAGTTCGTTCTCATCCATCCTGATACTGTCATCGCCGGCCACATCGCAGAAAAAGCCCGCAAGGAGATCCTGGGCCATACCCCATGGCTGCGATCTGTAATATCTGATATTCTTAACACTTACTCCTGCTTCTTCCGATACTTCTCTTGCGACTGTCTCTTCGAGAGTCTCTCCTATCTCGACAAAACCCGCGATAAGCGCATTGTGACCGTATCCCCGTCTGTATCTCGTTATCAGAAGTCTGTCACCGTTTGTCACTCCGACTATGACCGCAGGATTTATCCTCGGGTATACGACGTTACCGCAGCCGCACTTCATCGCACGCTCCGTATCGGAGTGCGTCATCACTTTCCCGCATGCGCCGCAAAATCTGTTGTCATTATACCATTTCCACAGATGATATGCCGTAAAAGCCGCAAAGAGCCCTTTGCCGCAAGATTCGTCCCGAAGTGTCCTTACGGAACATGCTTCAAATCCTTCGGGCAGATCATACGATCCTTGCGGTGCAAGAAAGTACCCTCTGTCATCTATCGAAAAGAGATATACGGGCGACTCCGTTCTCATCTGACTTGCCGTCAAAAATTTCGGCTCCCGTTCGCGGATGTCGGCAAATACTTTTCCCTCGTCATCAAATACAAGGATCAGATCGTCCGGCTCCGGCGTTCTGTTTTTATATACATTATCAAGTTTACTCGGATATATGTCCTGTATCATCTTCAGTGCTTCTTCATTATACTCTTATATGCGGGACGGACTATCTTGCTTCCGGTCACGAGTTCTTCGATCCTGTGCGCACTCCATCCGGCCACTCTTGCGATAGCAAATATCGGAGTGAACATTTCTCTCGGGATATCCATCATATCATATGCAAAGCCGCTGTAGAAATCCACATTGGGTGAAACGCCTTTGTAGATCTTTCTTTTTTTTGCGATCACTATCGGAGCTATGGATTCAACCTTGCGATAAAGTGCAAGGTCTTTTGTGCGTCCTTTTTCTTCGGACAGTTGCTCCACATATTTTCTGAATATGACTTCTCTCGGATCGGACTTGGAATATACCGCATGACCCATTCCGTATATAAGACCGCTGCCGTCAAAAGCTTCTCCGGCAAGGATCTTTGTCAGATAATCCTGTATCTCTTCATCGTCGTCACGATCCTTAACATGCTTTCGGATATCATCCATCATTTCCATGACCTTGATGTTTGCACCGCCGTGTCTGGGACCTTTGAGTGAACACATTGCCGCTGCGATAGTTGCATAAGTATCCGCTCCCGATGAAGTGACCACTCTCGTGGTAAAGCTCGAGTTATTACCGCCGCCGTGTTCCATATGAAGCATCAGTGCAACATCAAGTGCCTTGGCTTCCGTCTTCGTAAACTTTGAATCGGGCCTTAGCAGATTGAGTATGTTCTCCGATGTCGACATATCGGGAAGCGGACGATGGATATACATCGAGTCAAGATTCTCGTAATGATTATAGGCATGGTAACTGTATACCGCAAGCATGGGAAAAACCGCAATGAGCTGCATGCATTGCGATACAACATTCTCAATCGATATCTCGGATGCGTTTCTGTCATACGATGCCAGGGTAAGGATCGCCCTCGTCATGGAATTCATCACGTCTTTTGTGGGAGCTTTCATTATTACATCTCTTGTAAAGTTTGTCGGAAGTTCCCTGACGTCCTCAAGTTTATCTATGAACTCTTTTGATTCTTTTTTCCCGGGAAGATCGCCGAACAAAAGCAGATACGCCAGATTCTCGTATCCGTAATCATTACCTCTGTATCTGTCTATCAGTTCTTCGATCCGATAGCCTCTGTACCACAACTGTCCGTCACACGGATTGCCATCGGGATCTCTTGCGATGATATTCGAAACATTGGTCAGTCCGGCAAGCACACCTTTACCGTTCAGATCCCTGAGTCCTCTTTTTACATCATACTTTTCATAGTACTCCGGCGGAATGCCGTCATTCTCCATTATCAGGTCGGAATAACCTGACGTATCAATACTGTCTCTCTTCTTCAAATACTAAACCTCCAATGTTACTCTTTTTACTGTTTATAAATATCATCAGGCTCGGGCCAGACTCTGTAGATCGGGTAGCCTCCTCCCGGGCTGGCCTGCGCAGACCAGACTTCCAGCCTGCCGTCACTCTCTCTCCTTACTATCCTCCATCTATCCAGTTTAGTATAACTGTATCCCGCCTTGGGCCCTGCTCCGACTCTCGGTTCCGTATAGCTGGGGATTATCGAGGAATTCATTTCTCTGGTGCTTAGACCCATTTCCCTGTTCAGCACGCCGTAAAGACCGGTGCTGCCTTCTTTGTTTCCAAACACGGAGGATCCTCCGTTGAAACAATTGGAATTATACGGTGTTGTTCCCTGCTTCCCGCTGGCCGCGATCTGCTGGACCCCATAGGATTTTGTCTCACCGTTATATGTTACGCTTACATCCGTATGAAGACCTTTAAAGCTCATAAACGCATCATATGCATCCGGGTTTTCAACAAAAGCCGTGTTGGCTGCTCGTGCTATCTGATCTGCCGTAACAAGATCTTTTGATTTGCGTGCCTTATTGATATACTTTAAGAACATCGGCGACAAAATGCCGACCAGAACAGCCATGATCGATATAACTATGATCAACTCTATGAGCGATATCCCGCTGTTTTTTCCGGACCTGTCATTTCTCATGAACTACCTTCCGAACTATTGAGGGCTGCGATGTTGCACATACCATTCTATATATATTATATCGGCATATCCCGCATGAAAATGTATCCGTTAGCGCTGTCTTGTAAGAAGCCATGCTGCTATATGCATCGCCTGCTGGAATTCACCGTTTCGGATCATCTCATCGAGTTGCTCTTCACTTACTCTTCCGACATTTAAAAATTCCGTTTCGTCAAGAGACTGATCTGTAACCTTGCGACAGTTCTTTGCAGAAAAAATATGTGCGTAGTTATCTGCTATCGTAGCATTGGATGGTATGGTAAGAATATGCTCCCACTCATCCGATTCATATCCTGTCTCTTCGAGAAGTTCACGTTTTGCAGCGGTAAGAGCTTCTTCGGAATACTCCCCGGATCCTCCGTACTGTTTTCCGTCTGTTCGCTCGATACCTCCGGCAGGGAATTCATTCGTCACTTTTTTTATACCTTGTCTGAACTGTCTGACGCACAAAAATTTTCCTTCGGCATCCCGCGCAACGATCACGACATAGTCTCTTCTGCTGTACGTGTAGAACGGTTCAAATACACTTCCGTCAGGAAGTCTGAATGATGATCTTCGAAAGTCTATCCATTCATCTTTTACAATGTGTTCACTTTTTATTTCTTCCCACTCGAGCGGATCATTTTTCATAAGCATAATATCCTCACAAAATAAGTGTTGATTTTTGTATTCGTTTCTGATATTAATATTGTGTAAGCAAAATTTTTTTACACGCAGCAATGTGTCGCTTAGCCGATTTGGGTTAGGAGACACATTGTTTTTTTATTCATTTTTTTGATG
The DNA here is from genome assembly GCA_902803305.1 of uncultured Lachnospiraceae bacterium. Taxonomy (GTDB): domain Bacteria; phylum Bacillota; class Clostridia; order Lachnospirales; family Lachnospiraceae; genus UBA2868. The sequence continues at coordinate 634 of CADCPL010000293.1, read as the reverse complement.
CAAAAAATGTATCAAGTTTGTTTAGAAGTTCTTCTTTTTTTATCGTCTTAAGAAGGTAATCAACCGGACAAAGCCCCACTACCGAAAGAACGCTTTCCCTGTCGCCGTGTGCTGTCAAAAACATTACCGGTATGCTGTCGGTCTGCGAATCACTTTTGAGCATCGAAAGAACCTGCGGTCCGTTTGCTATCGGCATCTCATAATCAAGCAGCACAAGATCGGCTTTGTTCTTCGTAAGATATGAGATCGCCTGCAGACCGGATGATGCCATGCCGACATGGTATCTGCCTTTCAGCCATTCGTATATCGTTCTCATGTATGTGATATCATCATCAACAACAAGTACCGTCTTCTTTCTTTTTTCACCGGTATTTTCTGCCATGTATTTTTGAATGCACCTGATCAGGTCATCCATGACGAGGGGTCTCTCAAACCATTCCTGTATGAGCTGTTCAGGGATCGACTGTATCGCCGTCTTGTATTCCGTGTTGCTGCCTATAAGGACTATCCTTCTGTCGAGATCATTTGCAAGATCTTTTATGTATACGAGCGACTCCGTCATTTCGTCAATCTCTTCGTCCATGAACAGTACAATGAGTTCCGCGCGCTCACGATATCTTTCAATGTCTTCTAT
>CADCPL010000292.1 GCA_902803305.1 uncultured Lachnospiraceae bacterium | reverse complement strand
ATCTGATCCGGTATTCCCTCCGGGATAAGGCTCTGAAAGAGCTTAAAAGTATTCTTAAAGCAGCGTTTACTCTGGCTTATGAAGAGTACTGGGTAAAGGACAATGTATTCGAACGCGTCAACTTCAAAAAGTTTTCCGGAATGCTCGATCGCAACGTGGATATTGAAAAGCGCGTTCATTCAGATGAGGATGTAAGAAGAATCCTTGACGCTATCCACGAACACCAGGCAAAACATAAAGATTATATGCCGGCTTATGCATTAGAAATGCAGATCATATGCGGTTCAAGACGCGGTGAAATGCCTCCTCTCAGGAGATGCGACATTACCAAAGAAGGAGTATGGTTTACCCGAGAACAACTCACAGACACGGAAGCCTCTGATATAGAGGATCGTTTTGTGATCGTTGAGCATACCAAAACCTATAAAAACAGGCTTTTCCCTCGCGGATCAGCACTAAATAAGTTTTTGGTACGGTTATACGATATTCTTGACACTTATTATCCCGGCATCGAATATCTATTCCCTGCTAAGTCCTCAAATGGCGTTATAACCAACAACATGGTTTACCGCTTTTACAGCATGATCTGCAACAAACTGGGAATTAAGATCTGCAGAGAAGAAATAAAGGGAACGCACTCGTTCAGACGTAACGCTGTCACTGATGTGGTAAATAATTCCGGGGGTAATCTAATTCTGGCAGCAGAACTGTTCGGAAATTCGCCTGAAGTTGCAAAAAAGAACTACTATACCGGCATCGACAAAAAAGAAGCTCTCAAGGCATTAAACAAAAGAAAATTGTCTTAACCAAATCTTAACCAAAAATGTGTGGTTTTCAGTACCGAAAAAAAATCGCAAATCCAGCAACCATGCGGATTTGCGACCCGGTATAAACACTCGGGGTGACAGGATTCGAACCTGCGGCCTCCTGGTCCCAAACCAGGCGCTCTAGCCAAACTGAGCCACACCCCGTGATATGTAGATAGAAGGGGCCCTATTCACGTAGTGAATTGGGAAGAAGTCTGTCTACACCGCGAGCCCCTATTCTCCTATCTCGTATGAAATACGAGATAGGAGAATCCTAATGGGCGAGCGTCCTTGTAGAAAATTCTCGATTTGTATTATATCACATTTCCAGATATTTTATCTCAAACTCCGGTTTTTTTCCATCTGTCATGTTACCGACGATATATGTGGGCACCCTTCCGTGCTGTCTCGGATACGTGAGCGAGCCGGGATTGATAAGGGTGACCGGTCCTTCCTCGTGGATGACCGGTACATGTGTATGCCCGAAAATAACATAATCGGCATGATTCTCCGCTGCAAGGTAGAACAGCGGATCGTAGCCCGAATACAGATGATACCGGTGTCCGTGTGTAATGACTGCCCGATAGTTGCCTATATCAATGATCTTGATCCGGTCAAGGTCGGGATCGTAATCGTTATTCCCTGCCACAACATGCAACGTGCAGTCAACCTTTGCACGAAGCCTGTCATATTCCCTTTCGATATCACCGCAGTGTATCAGCATATCAAAAGGCGATTCCTTCCTGATCACGCTGTACATGGTCTCGTTATATCCGTGAGTATCACTTACGATCAGGATCTTCATTTTGCTTCCTTTGCCAAAATATCCCGCATCAGCCTCAATGCTTTGCCCCTGTGACTGATCAGGTTTTTCTCCTCGGGAGGAAGCTGTGCACTTGTACAACCCCTGTCCGGCAGGAAAAATATAGGATCATATCCGAAGCCGTTGCTGCCGGCCGACTCGTGTGCAACAATACCCTCCATTGTGGCACATACCGTCTCGCTTGACCCATCCGGTCGAACAAGGCAGATCGCACATACGAAGCGGGCTGTCCGCTCTTCATCCGGAACTCCTTCCATCCTGCGGAGCAGCTCGGCGTTCTTCACACTGTAAGGTGTATCTTCTCCCATATACCTGCTGGAGTATATCCCGGGCTCTTTACCGAGGTAGTCAATCTCAAGACCGGAGTCATCCGCAAGTGTCGGAAGTCCGCATTTCTTTGCTATCGCGCTCGCCTTGAGATATGCATTTTCCTCAAATGTTGTTCCTGTTTCTTCAACATCGGCATAGCATCCGGCATCCTTCATCGATACTATCTCTATATCCATGTCCGCGGTTATCTGACGGATCTCCCGGAGTTTATTCTCATTTCCCGTGGCAAATATAACTTTCATACAAAAATCACCATCCCCGCTCAAGCGGCGCTCCGCCTGTCACGACTTACGTCGTGACATAGGTTTCGGCCCATTAAAACTGTAAAAATATGTCTTCATCATTCCGTTATATATCTTTCGGTTCTTATCTGCCTTGCGTCCCATGTACTTCTCGGCATCTGCATACCCCGTTATGACAAACGCCGACCACGAATCAAGTGCGGCATACCTTTCGGCAAGTTCCTTATATACAGTCACCACTTCTTCATCGTTTCCGATCCGCTCACCGTATGGCGGATTGGTTATGATAAATCCGTACTTTTTCGAGTGGGACAATTCCGATACGGGGCGCTGCTGAAAGTGGATCATCTCCAGAACGCCCGCTGCCTCCGCGTTCTTACGGGCTGACGCGACCATATCCGCATCTATGTCATACCCCTGGATATCCGGACGCACCGACAGATCCATCATATCACCTGCTTCGTCTACAGCGCTGTACCATGACTTTCGCGGTGCGATATGGTTCCAGTTTTCAGCGGTAAATTCTCTGTTCATCCCGGGCGCTATATTTGCCGCGATCATCGCCGCTTCTATAGGTATGGTCCCGCATCCGCAAAACGGATCGACAAGTATCCTGTCCTTATTCCACGGTGTGAGGGCTATAAGGCCCGCTGCCAGATTTTCCGCAAGGGGCGCTGCGCTCACAAGCTTCCTGTATCCGCGCTTATGCAGTGATTCTCCGGTAGTGTCGAGGCCCACGAGCACTCTGTCCTTGGTGATAAATATCCTGAGCGGAAAACTGTCCCCGTCCTCCGAAAACCAGTCGGTGGCGTATTTTTCCTTCATGCGCTCGACCATAGCCTTCTTGGTTATCGACTGTATATCGGAAGGCGAAAAAAGCTTCGATTTGACGCTTGCGGCCTTCGCGACCCAGAACCTTCCGTTCTCGGGTATGTACTCCGGCCAGTCGATATTTTTAATCCCTTCAAAGAGCTCATCAAATGTGGTCGCGGTAAAATCTCCGACAAGTAAAAGGATACGCTCGGCAGTTCGCAGAAAAACATTTGATCTTGCTATCCCGGTCTCATCAGCGTAAAAGATCACGCGGCCGTCCATGACTTCCGCGATCTCATATCCGAGCATATTTATTTCTTTTTTGAGCACCGATTCCATTCCAAAATGGCACGGTGCCATAAGTCTGTTTTGCATAGTTAAGATTTTACCATAATTTGGGGCGTCCGCAAGATGTTGTGGAACAAAAAAAGTTAGATACTATTTTCCAAAAACGGTTGTTTTTTTCAATTATTCAATATATAATAACATTCGTAAGCGAGAATCTCCCCTTCAATAGATTCTCATTTACGACCCCTTATTAATTATTTATACTCCCCTCATCGT
>CADCPL010000291.1 GCA_902803305.1 uncultured Lachnospiraceae bacterium | reverse complement strand
TGGTTCAGATTCAAGGATCTGAGATTCGGTGCAAGTTCGGTCATCTGTCTTCTTCATGACGTTCTTGTGGTAGTAACGTTCTATGCTCTTGCAAGGATTACGGTCGGTTCAACATTCGTTGCCTGCATACTTACGATCGTAGGTTACTCTATCAACGCAACGATCGTTATATTCGACAGGATCCGTGAGAAGCTTGCTACTACAAAGGACAGCCTTGAAAAGCTTGCAAATGATGCCGTTAACCAGACGCTCTCAAGAAGTTTGTTCACATCTCTGACAACGTTTGTTATGGTTGCGGTACTGTATATACTCGGTGTAAGTTCCGTCAAGGAATTTGCCCTTCCGCTCATGATCGGTATCATCTGCGGTACGTATTCGTCTGTCTGCCTTGCAAGTGCGATTTGGTATATCCTTCGTACCAAGGTCGGCGCAACGAAATAAAATCAGATTTTCATTAGCCTCGAGCTTTGATCATCTTCACAAAAGGCGCTTTCGCTCGTTTCCGTGCGTCGCGTTACTAGACTCGGCAATAAGGAATCCTCCCACTTCGTGGGTCCCTCCTTGTTGCAAACCTCGTCAAGTAACAACGCACTCCAAGTCTTTTGTGAAAACGACAAAGCCTCGAGGCTTTGTTGTATCATCGGATTGATTTCATTCAATTGTTTTTAGTTGGTATGAAAAAGTGGGTCGTTACGGCGAAGGGCGCCGATTTTAACAAAATAGCGAATGATTTCGGTATCAGTCCTTATCTTGCGCGTATCATAGTCAACAGGGGCGCAACATCGAACGAAGAGATAGACATGTTTTTAAGTGCCGATCTTTCCAAGATGCATGATCCGAGAAAACTTCCGAATATCGAGGATGCGGTATCCGTTATTGCGGATGCGACAGAAGCGCAGGTTCCCATAAGGATCGTAGGAGATTATGATATAGACGGAGTCTGCGCATCATTCATTTTGAAGAAGGGACTTGAATCGGCAGGAGCCGTTGTCGATGTACGTCTTCCCGAGCGGATAAAGGACGGATACGGCATCAATGAGAATATCATCAGGTCCGCCAATGATGACGGGATAGAACTTATCATCACATGCGATAACGGGATAGCGGCTGCCAAAGAGACGGAACTTGCGGCATCTCTCGGTATGAGTGTTGTGATCACCGATCATCATGAAGTCCCGTATGAGGAGGCGGACGGAAACAGGAAGTATATCATTCCTTATGCTGATGCGGTAGTGGATCCGAAGCTTCCGGACAGCAAATACCCGTTTGACGGGATATGCGGTGCGATGGTGGCATATAAGCTCATATACTGCCTTTATATGCACTCTGAGATAGGAGAGCTGGTTCAGAACAAAGAAGCACTTCTTGAAGAGTTTATTTCTTTTGCGGCTTTTGCGACCGTAGGTGATATAATGGAACTGCGGGACGAAAACCGTATTGCCGTAAAGCGAGGTCTTGAGATCCTGCGACATACAGCCAATACGGGAATGAAGGCGCTCATCGAAGCTACAGCCATTGATCCAAAAACTGTTTCGGCTTACCATATCGGATTCATACTCGGCCCCTGCATTAACGCAACGGGAAGACTTGAGACTGCCGACGCGGCACTGGAACTGTTTTGCGAAGAGGATCATGATGCTGCTCTCGAAAGGGCACGGGAACTTGTCAGGATCAACGAGAGCCGCAAGAACATGACACAGGCCTTTACCAATAAAGCCATAAAGACTGTCGAAAGTGACTATGCGGATGACAGAGTCCTTGTCGTATACATTCCGGAGTGTCATGAAAGCCTGGCGGGTATCGTTGCGGGAAGACTTCGGGAAAGCTTTTACAAGCCGTCGATCGTACTGACCGACGATGCCGAGGGAAATATAAAAGGCAGCGGAAGGTCGATAGAAGCTTATCCGATGTATGATGAACTCTGCAAGGTAAAGGATCTGTTCACGAAGTTCGGAGGACATAAAATGGCAGCAGGACTGTCAATGCCCGCAGGGACTGCCGATAAGCTCCGGGAAAGACTTAACAGCTCATGCACGCTTACGGATGACGATCTTGTGGAAAAAGTGCGTATAGACATACCGCTTCCGTTGTCGTATGTGGATGCGGGGTTTGTCCGGGAACTTGACAGGCTGGAACCATACGGAGTTGCCAATCCCAGACCGTTATTTGCGCAAAAAGATGTTCCGATAAGGAATATGGAGGTTCTCGGAAAGAACAAAAACGTTCTCAAACTAATGCTGGAGACAGCCGACAGGAGCGGGGCTCCGAGGATCATGGAGGCAGTATACTTCGGTGATGCGGCCGCTGCATATGATAAACTTTCGGGAAGAAAGAGCGTATCTGTGCTCTATCAGCCGGAATTTAATGATTTTAACGGAAGGCGCAGTATAAGACTGGTCGTAAAGGATTTCATGTGATCTGAAGCTGACATGGAGAAAGGCCTCCGGGGGAGGAGACCTTTTCCATCTTATGAGGGGGAGATAGTGAGTGTTCATCAACTATCTGAGATAATAATAATTGTTAATTGTGTTCAATCTGTGTATAAACGGTGAAAAAAATGAAAAGTCTCAAAGAGTTATGCGCTGACTTCGATTATGAAGTACTTGCGGGGAATATGGATGGCAGCTATACGGAGTTTGTGACCGATAATCGCAAACTTACGCCGGGCTGTGTGTATGTTTGCATAAAAGGAGCCAATTTTGACGGACATACGTGCGTGGGACAGGCAGTAGAAGCAAAAGCGGCCCTGATCGTAGTGGAGAAGCCCCTTTCAGAGCTGTCATGCCCGGACACCGGGGATTCGACGATCATAAAAGTGGATTCCACGAGAGCCGCAATGGCGCATATTTCCTGTGCTCATTATGATTATCCCGCTGATAAGCTGTACACGATAGGTATCACGGGTACAAAGGGCAAGACGACAACGACATATCTGATCAGATCGATACTTGAGCAGGCCGGCCGCAAGGTTGCGCTAATAGGGACTATAGAGACGATAATAGGATCCGAGCATACACCTGCCGCCAATACTACGCCCGATTCGCCCGTACTGCAGAAACTGCTCAGAAAAGTCGTCGACAGCGGATGCGATACCGTGGTGATGGAAGTCAGCAGTCAGGGACTCATGCTGCACAGGACGCTGGGTATAAACTTTGATATAGGTATCTTTACGAATATCGAGCCCGATCACATAGGTCCCAACGAGCATGAAAGCTTTGAACAGTATATCGAATGCAAATCGATGCTGTTTAGGCAGTGTAAGGTCGGTATAGTCAATGCGGATGACGAGCATATAGACAAGATACTGAAAGGATGCACATGCACTGTCGTTAAGTACGGATTTAAGGAAGGACTTGATTATTCGGCTGCAAACGTCCGTTTTGTCGGGAGCGGATCCCGCCTGGGGATGGAGTTTGACGTTAAGGGAAGAGCGAATTATCCGGTAAGGATCAATATGCCCGGAAAGTTTTCGGTATACAACGGACTGTGTGCTATAGCCGTGTGCGATCAATTGGGTATAGAAGGAGAGACTGTGCGCACTGCCATTCTTTCCGGACATGTAAAGGGACGGATAGAACCCGTTCATGTGAGCGATGATTTTACGCTCCTGATAGATTACGCCCATAATTCTATGGCGCTTGAAAGCCTCCTCACTACTCTTCGCGAGTATAACCCCGCAAGGCTTGTGTGCCTGTTCGGGTGCGGCGGCAACCGCTCAAGAGACAGGAGATTTGAGATGGGAGAGGTGTCAGGAAGGCTTGCCGATCTTACGGTCATAACCTCAGACAATCCCAGAAATGAGGAACCGCTTGATATCATAGCGGATATCAGGACGGGTATCGACAGGACTGACGGTAAATATGTCGAGATACCCGACAGAAAAGAGGCCATACGCTACTGCATCAAAAATGCCCTTCCGGGCGATATCATCGTCCTTGCGGGAAAAGGGCATGAAGATTATCAGGAGATCCGGGGAGTCAAGCATCCTATGGATGAACGCGTCCTTATCGCGGAGATCATGGAAGAGGAGAACTCTTGAACAAACGCCGTGTTTCTGATATAGTTAACGCATTAACCCGAAAGTTGAGGTGAGATTTTAAGTACCATGGATCCTGACAGTCGATCTTGGATCATAGTTCTGTTGTTATTTGCCGCATCTGCATATTTTGCCCTTACGGAGACCGCGATAGCCTGTGTATCCAAAAACAGGATCAAGGTAAGACTTGATAAGGGTGACGTACGAGCCGAAAAGGTGATGTATGTTCTTGAGAATTTTGAGGATGCGATATCAACTCTTCTCATATGTACCAACATAGCCCATATTGCGGCAGCTTCTGTCGTGACCGTGTTCGTCACGAGAAAATGGGGGCTTTCCGCAGTAACGGCATCTACTTTCATTGTTACGCTCGCCATGTTCTTTGTCGGCGAGATGCTTCCCAAGAGTATCGGTAAGAAGACAAGTGAAAAGTCTAGTCTTGCGTGCGCAGGACTTCTTGTTGTGCTCATGAAAGTGTTGAAGCCGTTTACGCTTCTACTGTCGGGTATCGGGAGGCTGGCGCTCAAGATAGGCGGCAGACAGAACGAAGTATCCGTCACCGAAGAGGAGATATTCGATATCATCGAGGATATGACGGAAGAGGGAAGCCTTGATGAAGAACAGAGTGAGCTCATCTCGTCCGCGCTTTCGTTCGGAGATCTTACGGTCGGTGCCATCATGACACCGAGAGTGGATATCGAAGGGATAGATATCAATATGGCTCCGGAAGATATACTAAATGAGCTCCTTGGCCAAAATCACAGCCGTCTGATCGTATATGACGGGACAGTCGACAAGGTCGTGGGAGTCATGCGCCTTCGCAGATTCCTCAAATCATATATTTCGCGCAAGACCATCCCCAACATAAAGAGAATGACGGATGATGTTTATTTTGCCCATCAGAGCATGCCGATTGATGAGCTTTTTGACAACATGACCGCGGGAAGGTTCAGTGTTGC
>CADCPL010000290.1 GCA_902803305.1 uncultured Lachnospiraceae bacterium | reverse complement strand
GGATGAAGCAAAGGCAATGAACGATGACTATGTGTCCGTTGAGCATCTGGTCCTGTGCATGCTGAAATATCCCGACAGTGATGTCAAGGATCTGTTCAAAGAGTACGGGATCACAAGAGAGAGATTCCTTACCGCTCTTGCAAGTGTTCGCGGCAACCATAACGTTACGACGGACAATCCCGAGGCAACATACGATACGCTCGAGAAGTACGGTATCGACCTTGTGGACCGCGCGAGAGAGCAGAAGCTCGATCCGGTCATCGGGCGGGACTCCGAGATCAGGAACGTCATCAGGATATTGTCGCGTAAGACCAAGAACAATCCCGTTCTCATAGGTGAACCCGGTGTCGGAAAGACAGCGGTAGTTGAAGGACTGGCCCAGCGTATAGTGAACGGAGACGTTCCCGACAGCCTTAAGGATAAGACGGTGTTCGCGCTTGATATGGGCGCGCTTGTTGCAGGAGCCAAATACCGCGGCGAATTTGAGGAACGTCTTAAAGCGGTTCTTGAAGACGTAAAAGCAAGTGACGGCAGGATACTGCTCTTTATAGATGAACTTCATACGATAGTCGGTGCAGGCAAGACCGACGGTGCGCTTGATGCCGGCAACATGTTAAAGCCCATGCTGGCGCGCGGTGAACTTCACTGCATCGGTGCGACAACACTTGATGAATACAGACAGTACATAGAAAAAGATGCGGCTCTCGAGAGAAGATTCCAGCCTGTTATGGTTGACGAGCCTACTGTAGAGGATACGATCTCCATACTCCGCGGTATCAAGGAAAGATATGAGAATTTCCATAAGGTCAAGATAGTCGACACGGCATTGGTTGCGGCAGCCACTCTTTCCGATCGTTATATCACCGACAGATTCCTGCCTGACAAGGCGATCGACCTTGTTGATGAGGCGTGCTCGCTCGTCAAGACCGAGAAGGATTCCATGCCGACCGAACTTGATGAGCTGAAAAGAAGGATGATGCAGCTTGAGATAGAGGAAGCGGCACTGAAGAAAGAGAAGGATCAGCTCAGCCGCTCGAGACTCGAAACTCTTCAGAAGGAACTCTCCGAAGTGAAGGATGAGTACAAACTGAAGGTGACAAAATGGGAGAACGAGAAGGCGGCCGTTGACAAACTTTCAAGCCTCCGTGAAGAGATAGAAAATGTCGGTAAAGAAATCGAGATCGCAAAGCGTGAGAATGATTATGAACTTGCCGGCCAGCTTCAGTACGGAAAACTTCCGCAGCTGCAGGCGATGCTCGCGCAGGAGGAGAAAAACGTCGATGAGAAAAATCTGACGCTCGTTCACGAGAACGTTTCGGAAGAAGAGATATCCATGATCGTAAGCCGCTGGACGGGTATTCCTGTAGCCAAGCTTACCGAGGGCGAAAGGACTAAGATACTTCACCTTGATGAGCAGCTGCACAAGAGAGTCATAGGCCAGGATGAAGGCGTTACCAAAGTAACCGAAGCTATCATCCGTTCCAAGGCAGGCATCAAGGATCCCTCGAAGCCGATAGGCTCGTTCCTGTTCCTCGGACCTACCGGCGTGGGCAAGACCGAACTTGCAAGATCGCTTGCCGAAAGCCTGTTTGATGATGAGAACAACATGGTCAGGATAGATATGAGCGAGTATATGGAGAAGTTCTCTGTATCACGTCTTATCGGAGCGCCTCCCGGATATGTGGGATATGAGGAAGGCGGACAGCTTACCGAAGCGGTGAGAAGAAAACCGTACTCCGTTGTACTGTTTGATGAGATCGAAAAAGCTCACCCGGACGTTTTTAACGTACTGCTCCAGGTGCTCGACGACGGACGTATCACGGATTCACAGGGCCGTACGGTCGATTTCAAGAACACCATACTCATAATGACGAGTAATATCGGTGCACAGTATCTTCTTGACGGTATCGATGAGAACGGAAATATAAGCGAAGAGGCAAGGGAAAGCGTAATGAACGAACTGCGCGCGGGATTCCGTCCCGAATTCCTTAACCGTCTTGATGAAACGATAATGTTCAAACCGCTTACAAAAGACAATATAAGCGGTATAATGGATCTGATACTAAAAGATGTCAATGACAGGCTTTCCGACAAGGAGATCACGATAGCGCTGACCGGGGCTGCATCGGATCTGATAGTATCGGCTGCATATGATCCCGTATACGGCGCACGTCCGCTCAAACGCTATATGCAGCGGACCGTCGAGACGATCGCGGCGAAGAAGATACTTGAAGGGAATATTTCGGAAGGTGATACGATAACAATTGATGCAGAGGGCGGCGAACTTGTTGCCCGATAAAGCATCATAATACCGGCACCTGCAAGGACTAAGGAGATAACATGGCGGAACTTAAGTGCCCGCATTGCGGGCAGGCATTTACCGTAGACGATGCGGAGCTTGGCTCGATCATATCCCAGATAAGGGACAGCGAATTTGCAAGGGATGTAAACGAAAGAGTCGATGAACTGACGGAGCATATGAAAGAAAAGCATATGCTCCAGATGCAGTCACGGGAAAATGAGCTGAAACTGAAGATAAAGGAAGACTATGAAAAAGAACTGGCAAAACTGTCGGAACGTCTGAAAGAAGCGGAAGACAAGGCCGGAAAATACAAGTCCGATATCGACAGGATGGAAGATAAAAACGAGATCGCCGTCATGAAGGCTGTCAAGACAGTGGAGGATAAAAACCGCGATCTTGAGAGACAGCTCATCGAGCAGAAGGAAAAGGAAGAATTCCTGCTGAAGCAGAAAGATGAGCAGATCGCTTACTACAAGGATCTTAAGACAAAGATGTCGACCAAGATGGTGGGAGAGACGCTTGAGCAGCACTGCGAGACCTTGTTCAATCAGCTTCGTGCCACTGCTTTTAAAAATGCTTTCTTTGAAAAGGACAATGATGCCAGGAGTGGGAGCAAGGGTGATTATATATATCGCGAGTGCGATGAAAACGGTGTCGAGATAATATCCATAATGTTCGAGATGAAGAACGAGATGGATGAGACGGCGACGAAACACAAGAATGAAGCCTTCTTTAGCGAATTGGACAAGGACAGGCGTGAGAAGAACTGCGAATATGCGGTACTCGTGTCCATGCTCGAAGCCGACAGCGAGCTGTATAATGCCGGGATCGTGGATGTATCCTACAAATACGACAAGATGTACGTAGTACGGCCCCAGTGCTTTATTCCGATCATAACTCTTCTGAGAAATGCCGCCATGAACTCACTTATGTATAAACAGGAGCTTGAAGTCATCCGCAATCAGGATATCGATATCTCCAACTTCGAGCAGAGTCTTATCAAATTCAAGGATGATTTCGGAAGGAATTACAATATCGCTCATGCGCATTTTGACAAGGCGATAGAAGAGATAGACAAGACGATACAGCATCTCGAAAAAGTTAAAAAGGAACTGCTGGGATCCGATAATCAGCTTAGGATCGCAAACGGCAAGGTGGAGGATGTCAGCATCAAGAGGCTCACAAAGGACAATCCTACCATGCAGGC
>CADCPL010000289.1 GCA_902803305.1 uncultured Lachnospiraceae bacterium | reverse complement strand
CATGTAGTCATTCCACATAATGATACCTTCCTTGGGCTCTCTTGAATCCTCGTCTCCCTCAAACAGTTCAACACATCTCTTGGGGCTAGTGCTGTTATCCATGATCATAACCATATACTCGGGATTTTTAAAGTATTTGCTCGTCGTTACCTTCGCAGGTGACAGACTGTACTTCGGAAATGTATATCCACATGGAATGGTTACGGGAATATCAAACGATGTCGTGTCAAATCCCTTCAACTTGATCTTAACATATCCGGATTTGACTATATTGCCCGCTGTATCTCTCGCGAAATCATCATCATCTTCTATTCCTTCGGCTACCTGAACTTTGATCCCGGTATGATATCCTGCTGAGTTCACAACAGGTCCCGCGTATGCGAAATTGGCTGCAAACTCGTCATCATCCGGAACCTCCGTCTTGCTCTGTTTATAATTTGCCGTGGTAACAAACTTGACATCCTCGACAAATATCTCTTTGACATTCGTTATTCCGAGATTAAGCTGAGCATAATTTTGGATCGGCTGACCTGTTGCATCCCTGTAATCGTCATTATACAGGAAATTGATCTTTCTCGAATATGTCAGTTTGATCTCCGGCTTGGAGTTAACAACTACCACCTCTTTGATCGGCATGTGGAAAGTCACTTCCTCGTCCATGCCGGCACGCTTCTGAGTTCCTACTATATAAAGCGTATTATTGCCGGAGAATTTTGTTTCAGAATCCTTGGGATATTTGTTCTTGGCATTGGAAACACTGAGTATGATCTCGCCGGTACCTGACTTGTACATTGCCGCAAAGCCGTAATTATTGTCGGTATATACCGGTGATCCGTTCACGGTTTTCTTCGTGCATACACGCAGAGTACTCGGTGTAAGATAAAATCCATATACAGGCTCACATTGAATGGATGTTCCACCGGGCTGTGCAACGTTGATCTGTACGCTGTCCTGTCTCATTTTAGGTGCGGGATCAAGGACTCTTACGATGATACCGCCTTCTATAGTCTTGCCGTTATCATCATTGACCGTAGTAACCTTGATAAAAGTCTGTCCTTCCGCAGTGCCCTTTGGAACGGTTATTGTATTCTCATTAAGGTTCGTCTTGGCAACTCCGACCGTGGCGATCTTGGTATTGGATGAAGTCCAGTTCGAATTGACAAGGATCTCATCGCCTTCCGAATCAGTCGCAACAAACTTCGGTGTGAATTTGTGTTCTGCTTTAGCGATATCATCCACGCTAAATTCAACAACATAGTACTTCTGATCTCCGTATTCATAGCCGGGCTCCAGTACAGTCGCGTCTTTAATAATTGTATTTTCAAGATAATCATTAAAAGCTATGGTCTCGATATTCGCACTATTCGCAACGTCTGCCTGAATGTCTATGGTCGTTGTGCTTGAATATCTCGGCTTGAGAGATACAATGGTGCTTCCCTTCCTGACCGCAGATATCTCACCAAATTGTGAGATAGTTGCTATTGAACCATCCTGAGTCGACAGGGTGAAATTCCACAGATCGATGGGCAGCTTAGTGGTATCGTTGATCACTTTTATCTTTGCAACCCCTCCGGCCTTGGGGAACTTAAGCAGGTTCTGTCCGTTTGCTCCATAAGTACCGGGAGTAAACGTCCATGTGAGCTTATTACCCTTAAATACATTGGCAAGTGTATCGGATGTTCCGGTTATTGTCGCATCACTTCCGGGCATATTAAATGTAAATACCTGCTTTTTGGGAGCACTGCTTAACAGATTCTTGCCCTGCTCGGCCTCAAGAGGTACACCGTTTACCATAATGCCGGTAAGGGTATATGAATCGCCCGGCTCAACAGTGAGCTTGATCTCCTCACCTTCTCCTGCCTTTTTGATACTGGGAGTGATCGTTACACCTTTGGGGTTTGTTACCGTGATCTTATACAATTCTACTTCTGCATATGTCCACCCTTTACCGTTAAGGTTCCTGTCGAAGTATTCTTTAACCTTACCGCCACGGCCTTTGATCACACCTTTCTTATCTTTGGATCCCTTGACATCAATAGCGGAATCATCGATATTTACATCACCTTCGGGCTGATAGAAGGAGATAAGCTCAAGTGCGGTACAGCCCGAGAAAGCCATGCTTCCTACTTCTGTGACATATTTTCCAAGCTTGATCTCCTTGAGCTTTGCGCAGCTCTCAAAAGCACTTGCTCCTACGGTTGTGAGCATATTATCAACCTTAATGTTGAATTCAGCCGTCTCCGACAGATTGATCGTTGTAAGAGCATCGCATCCTTTGAATGCAGACTGCGGAATGCGTTCAAGCTGATACGGAAGTGTAGCACTTACAAGTCTTTTATTGTTAGCAAATGCACCGGTCCCGATTCCTTCGGGATCAAGTGCGTACAGATGATCTATAGTAAGAGTGGTGAATGAACAGCTGGCAAATGCGGAATCACCTATTGATTCGATCTCCGGTCCCCATGTAACCGAGCTGAGGGCCGAACAGTTATTAAATGCGGAATTTCCGATGGTAACCGCGCTTATAAGCTTTGCTTCGTATAATCCCGTCCCCTGAAAAGCACCTGCTCCGATATCTGTTACCGTATCAAGCGCAAAACTGTTAAGAGCGGCGCATCCTGTAAAAGCATTTCTTCCGACAGCTGTGATATGACTTCCATCCACGTGTCTTATCCTGTTGCTGCCGTTAAATGCATAATCATTGATAGTGGCACTACCGCTGTTCTTGGTAAAATATACTTCCCTGACATTATCAAGGATCGATCCGCCGTCAAATATCCCGGCGGGTATCTTCGTTGTTCCTGCCGGCAGATCAATAAGAACGGCATCATCATAAACACCGCCGCCGGTGTATTTCAGGACACCATTTTCTACACTGAATCCGGGAGTAACGTCATCGGGAGCCACAAGGAAAGAATCGGATTCTTTGTCGATCTGCTCTCCAACCGTTTCTTCCGCGGTAACCTCTTCTTCCGATTCCACGGCAACGGGAACGTCCTCATCCACGGGATCAACTACAACCGCCTCAGACACCTCGGGTTCTGTTGCGGTCTCAGCCTCTGTCACAACTTCGGTTTTTTCCGATACCGCCTCGGTTTGGTCACCTGCCGCTGCCTCAGTGATCTGACCGTCTGCTTCCTGTGCATAGACAAAACTTGTCGTCGCAGAACTCGTCGCTATCATAGCGAAGCACACAGCTGCTGCCAGCATTCTCTTAAACTTCATGATCATCCTCCTTGCAAAAATACATTATCTTCTAAGTTCAATGAACTGATAATTTCAATATTTTCGGTCAAAAACCGACATATATTATATCATACGTTTACATAATTCTCAATCGCATTATTTAATGCTCTTTGACTTTATCTTAAACGTCGCGGTCTTTTGACCTGCATAGCCCTTTTCGGGATTCCCTTTTATGGTAACCTTTACGGTTCCGACTTTCTTTGCGGCGGTCATATATGATATCAGATAGTCTTCGCCGTAAGTCAGGCTCTTATTCCCCATCGTTACCGTCATCTTTCCTGCAACCATTGCAGGTGTGATCTCGTTTCCGGTAAACGTGAAATCCTCAATCTTTACAGCTGCCTTTGAAAAATCATTTTCTGCAACAGAGAACTCCGCCTCACCCTTTTGTCCCGCAAAGCTTCCTTTACCCGTATAGTTTACTTTGATCACGGTTCCCGGTAAAACCGAGTATGTCTTTTCCAACACGTCTCCGGCTTTTACCGTCTTTTCTGTCCAGTTCTTTCCGTCCTTGACCATGACGGCGCCTGTCGTCTTTGCAGCATCCCCGTCAAAGGATACAAACGTAAACGTTGTATAACTTCTGTCCGTCAGAGAGTAGATATCGGTTCCGCTCCTGAGTTCCTGCCCGTCACAATATATCTTTGTTTTTGAATAGTTCCCGGTCTTGCCTTCGGTATATGCCACATCAGAAGCTGCTGCCGCTGCCAGCTCACCCTTTTTGATCGTATATGTCCGAAGAGTCTTGCCTTTGAAATATCCCTTACCTGTGATAGTGACGGTAGGTGCTATACTCTTGCCTCTGGAATTCGTCTCATTATAGCGAGCAGGTTTGCTGTAATTGCTCCACGAAAGCTTGTAATCAACGCCTTCCGTCAGCACTATATCTTCAAGCATGACTACTGGCACAGGCTTGACACCGCCTTTAACGAATGCAAATTCATACTCTTTGGCCGGATCCCATTCCTCGAGTCCGTTCACTGTCATTATCTTGACGGTGTAACCTTCAATGTTGCTGTCCATCGGAAGACTCTGTATCCCAAACGTCTTCTTAACGCTTCCCGAGTACCGGCCTTTTCCGGTAAAGATCACCGATGCCGTTCCGGGCTCAATGTTCT